>NZ_AKJB01000149.1:0-44693 GCF_000282555.1 Pseudomonas sp. GM102
AGCCCGCTCCCACAAGGTTTTGAGTCGTTCACATCATTGTGATTCAACTCGGTCACTGTGGGAGCGGGCTCGCCCGCGATAGCGATCTACAGGCTTACGAATACCGCAACGCAGTAGCTGGCTCGACTTTCGCCGCCCGCCACGCCGGATACACCGTCGCCAAAAAGCTCATGATGAACCCGGCGGAACAGATCAACAACACATCCGCGCCCTGCAGTTCCGACGGTAAGTTACTGACAAAGTACACATCGGAACTGAAGATGTGCTGCCCGCTCACCCGCTCCATCCAGCCTACCAGTTCACTGACGTTCAACGCTGCAATCACGCCCAGCACGCCGCCAATCAAGGTACCGACAACCCCGATCACCGTGCCCTGCACCATGAAGATCGCCATGATCTGCCGAGGTGTCGCGCCGATGGTACGCAGGATTGCGATGTCCGCGCCCTTGTCGTTCACAACCATGATCAGGGTGGCGATGATGTTGAACGCCGCCACCGCGACGATCATCAGCAACAGCAGGCCGATCATGGTTTTTTCCATTTTCATCGCGCTGAACAGACTGCCCTGGGTGTGGGTCCAGTCGTCAGCCTTGTAGGCAGCGCCCAGGCCTGTCGCGATGTCGCTCGACACTTGCGGCGCGGCATACAGATCCTTCACCGCGAGGCGCACGCTCTGCACCTGATTCGGCTGCCAGTGTTGCATCTGCGCGGCATCGGCGACGTGGATCAGCGCCATGGAGCCGTCCAGCTCAGCGCCGACCTTGAATACGCCCACCACGTTCAGTCGTTGCATTCGCGGGGTGATGCCGCCCGGTGCGGTGCTGATTTCCGGCACGATCAGGGTGATCTTGTCGCCGACATTCAAGCGAAAGCGTCTTGCGGTGATCTCACCGATCACCACGCCAAACTCGCCCGGCTTCAAGGCATCGAGACGTCCCTGAACAATGTGCTTGGCAACGATCGACACCTTGCCTTCCAGCGCCGGGTCGACACCGCTGACCTGAATCGGCTGCATCGTACCCTTGTAGGACAGCATGCCTTCCATCTCGGTGAACGGCACCGCCGCCGTCACTTCAGGATTTTTCATCGCCGCGGCGGCCACCGGCTGCCAATCGTCGATAGGGTTCACGCCGACGATGGTCGCGTGGGGCACCATGCCGAGGATGCGCGAGCTCATTTCGCGCTGGAACCCATTCATCACCGACAGCACCACGATCATCGCCAGCACGCCCAGGGCGAGGCCGATCATCGAGGTCATCGAGATGAAGGAAACAAAGCGATTGCGGCGCTTGGCGCGGGTATAGCGTGCGCCGATAAAGATCGATAACGGTCTGAACATTCGCTGGGCACCGTATAAAAATAAAAGACCCGACGTACTGTTCAGTACGTCGGGTTTCGGTCAATCAGATGGGTGTCAGGTAACCTTCCTGCAAATGCAGGACGCGATCCATCTGGCGAGCCAGGTTCATGTCGTGGGTCACCACCAGGAACGCTGTGCGCATCGAGGTGCTGAGTTCCAGCATCAAATCCTGAATGCCCTGGGCGGTGTGGGAGTCGAGGTTGCCGGTCGGCTCGTCGAGCATCACCAGGCCTGGCTTGTTCACTAGGGCACGGGCAATGGCCACACGCTGGCGTTCGCCACCGGACAGTTCCGCCGGTTTGTGCTCCAGACGATGGGCCAACCCTACCCGCTCCAGCAACGCCGTCGCACGCTGACGTGCTTCAGGGATCGCGGTTTTACCGATCAGCAGCGGCATGCAGACGTTTTCCAGCGCGGTGAACTCAGGCAGCAAGTGGTGGAACTGGTAAACGAAACCCAGCGACCGATTGCGCAGCAGGCCACGGGCCTTTTCGTTCAGCGCCGAGAGCTCTTCACCGGCCAGCCAGACGCTGCCCTTGGTCGGCGTATCGAGGCCGCCCAGCAGGTTGAGCAAGGTACTTTTGCCCGAACCCGACGTACCGACGATCGCCACGCGCTCACCAGGGTGCAGCTCCAGTTGCAGACCGGCCAGAACCTCTACCGATTCCGGGCCTTCCACGTAGGATTTGCCCAAGTTGCGGCAGCTCAAGATTGCTTTATCACTCATGCCCGACTCACTCATAACGTAGCGCCTCCGCAGGCTGGGTGCGCGCGGCACGCCAGGCTGGATACAGGGTGGCGAGGAAACTCAGAACCAACGCGGCGGCGCAGACCATCAACACGTCCTGGCTCTGCACTTGCGACGGCAGGTAATCGATGAAGTACACGTCGGCGTTGAGGAACTTGTGGCCGATCAGCCCTTCAAGGGCCGAGATCGCGGCGCTGACGTTCAGCGCGGCAAAGATCCCGACCACAGCGCCGATCAGCGTACCGACCACACCAATGACCGTGCCCTGGACCATGAAGATCGCCATGATCTGCCCCGGCGTGGAGCCAAGGGTGCGCAAAATCGCGATGTCGCCCTTCTTGTCATTCACTACCATCACCAGCGTGGAAATGATGTTGAACGCCGCAACAGCGACGATCAGCAGCAACAGCAGGCCGATCATGGCTTTTTCCATGCGGATTGCCTGATACAGGTTGCCGTGGGTGCGGGTCCAGTCACGGGCGTAATACTGGTCTTCGCCAAGTTGCTGAGCAATGGTCCACGCCACGCGTGGTGCCTGGAACAGATCGTCGAACTTCAAGCGCAAGCCCTGAACCTGATCCGGCTTCCAGCGGTGCAGCTTCGCCAGATCCTGCAGATTGGTGATGCCCAGATAGCCGTCGATCTCACCGGCGCCGACATGAAAGATGCCGACCACGGTAAAGCGTTTCATGCGCGGGAACATCCCGGCCGGGGTCACGGTGACTTCCGGCGCGACAAACGTCAGTTTGTCGCCGACCGCCACGCCAAGCTTGGCCGCGGCCTTGTCGCCGATGACGATGCCGAAACTGCCCGGCGCCAGGTCATCGAGTTTGCCCTGCTGCATGAAGTTATCAATGATCGACACCTGCCGTTCCTGCACAGGGTCGATGGCATTTAGCAGCACCTTGGAGACCTTGCCGTTGTTGGTCAGCAGGCCCTGCATCTGGACGAAGGGCGCAACCGCCGCCACCTGCGGGTTCTGCTTGACCTTGGCGGCCAGGCTTTGCCAGTCGCTGATCGGCTCACCGGACTCGATGGTCGCGTGGGGCACCATGCCCAGCACGCGGGTGCGCATCTCATGATCGAAGCCGTTCATGACCGACAGCACGACGATCATCACGACCACGCCAAGGGCGAGTCCGATCATCGAGGTCAGGGAAATGAACGACACAAAATGATTGCGACGCTTTGCACGGGTATAACGCGTGCCAATAAATACGAAGAGAGGTCTGAACATGTCGGGGCTTGTTCGGAGGGAAAAGGAACGTCCTTGTGGCGGGGGTCGATAACCAGCTTTACACTCAGACCACCGCCGCTACCATGGGTTCGCCATGTCGACATTAGATGAAGAAGATCGCCGCGAATACTACCGTATCGAGGACACGATCGCACTGGAAATTCGGCCCCTGTCTGCTCCCGAAGCCGCAGGCCAGGAAGTGTTGCAGGATGCTTCCCCACTGTTCAACCTGCTCAGCGAACTGCACCTGAGCGAATTCGAGTCGCAACACCTGCTGCGACAGATCAGCGAACGCGACCGGACCATCGCCGCGTTCCTGAAATCCCAGAACAAACGCATCGATCTGCTGAGCCAGGTGGTCGCCCTGACCGTGCTCGGACAGATCGGCGAACCGCAGCCGGTGATCCTCTCCGAAGGGGGCATCGACTTTCAGCATCCGACGCCCATCGCCACTGGCGCGCACCTGTCGGTCAAGCTGGTACTCATGCCGCAAGCCCTTGGCCTGCTGCTGCGTGCCCGCGTCACCCATTGCGACCGCAAGGGCGACGGCTACGACATTGGCACCGAGTTCGAATACCCGTCCGATGCCCAGCGGCAATTGCTGGCCCGTTACATCTTGCAGCGACAGGCACAAGAACGACGCCTGGCCCGCGAACAAAACGACTCAGGCATTTAATTTAAGGAAGAACCGTGACTCTCATCTACGGCCATCGCGGCGCCAAGGGCGAAGCACCGGAAAACACCCTGACCAGCTTTCAGGAATGCCTCAAGCACGGCGTACGACGCTGTGAACTGGACCTGCACCTGTCCAGGGACGGCGAGTTGATGGTGATTCACGACCCGACCCTCAAACGCACCACCGAGCGCCGCGGCAAAGTAGTCGAACATACCGCCGCGGAGCTGGTGACCTACGACGCGCGCAAGGGTGGCCCGGGCTGGATCAAACCCTGCCCGATTCCAACGCTGGAAGAATTGTTCGAGAAATGCGATTTCGATCACTGGCAACTGGAAGTCAAAAGCGCTTCACGCACCCGTGCCGCGACCACCGTGCTGGCGATTCGCGAAATGGCGCAGCGTTTCGGTATGCGGGACAAGATCACGATTACGTCAAGTTCACGCGAAGTGTTGAAAGCCGCGCTGGACCTGGTGCCGGACGTGTCTCGCGGTTTGGTGGCCGAGTACGCCTGGCTCGACCCGTTGAAGGTCGCGCAAAACTATGGCTGTGAGATTCTGGCACTGAACTGGACCCTGTGTACGCCAGAGCGCCTGCAGAAGGCGCAGCGTCAAGGGCTGCATGTGTCGGTGTGGACAGTCAACGAGCCCGCGCTGATGCGCAGACTCGCCGACTTCGGCGTTGACAGCCTGATTACAGACTTTCCCGGTTTGGCCACTGCCACGCTCGAGAATTGCTGAAATCGGTCTCCCCGGCCGGCTCAGGCCACCGGCCGGAGCCGCTCAAAAAAGCCGGTTGAGGCCATCGTATGCCGCTACCCGATAGGCTTCAGCCATGGTCGGGTAGTTGAACGTCGTGTTGACGAAGTACTTCAGGGTGTTCAGTTCGCCCGGCTGGCTCATGATCGCCTGACCGATGTGAACGATCTCCGACGCCTGATAACCGAAGCAGTGAACGCCCAGCACTTCCAGGGTTTCACGGTGGAACAGGATCTTCAGCATGCCCTGCGGCTCGCCGGCAATCTGTGCACGCGCCATGCTCTTGAAGAATGCCTTGCCGACTTCGTACGGCACCTTGGCCTGCGTCAGTTCCTGCTCGTTCTTGCCGATCGAGCTGATCTCCGGAATGGTGTAGATACCGGTCGGCACGTCGTTGACGAAGCGCCAGCTGTTGTTATCGACGATGCTGCCAGCAGCCGAACGGCCCTGGTCGTGCGCGGCACTGGCCAGGCTCGGCCAGCCGATCACGTCACCGGCACCGTAAATGTTCGGTACGCAGGTGCGGTAGGCTTCGTCGACTTCGATCTGGCCACGGCTGTTGACCTTCACGCCGATATTTTCCAGACCCAACTGATCGGTGTTGCCGGTACGACCGTTGCACCAGAGCAAGGCATCGGCCTTGATCTTCTTGCCGGACTTGAGGTGCAGGATCACGCCGTTGTCCACGCCTTCGACGCGGTCGTAGTCTTCGTTGTGGCGAACCGTGATGTTGTTGTTGCTGAAGTGGTAACTCAACGCCTGGGAAATTTCCGAGTCGAGGAAGCTCAGCAACTGACCGCGGTTGTCCACCAGCTCGACCAGCACACCCAGACCACTGAAGATCGAGGCGTATTCGCAACCAATCACGCCAGCGCCGTAAACGATGAGCTTGCGCGGGGTGTGGCCGAGGCTGAGGATGGTGTCGCTATCGTAGATACGCGGGTGATGGAAATCGATGTCCGCCGGGCGATAAGGGCGCGAACCGGTGGCGATGATGATGTGCTTGGCCACCAGTTTTTCAACCACGCCGTTGGCGCAGACCACTTCGATGGTTTGCTCGTCAGCGAAGCTGCCGGTGCCGAAGAACACGTCGACACGGTTACGGGCGTAGTAGCCGGTGCGCGAGGCGACTTGTTTGGAGATGACTTTTTCGGCGCTTTTCAAAACGTCCGGGAACGAGAACCAGCGCGGCTCACCAATCGCCCGGAACATCGGGTTGGTGTTGAACTGCATGATCTGCCGGACCGAGTGACGCAAAGCCTTGGACGGGATGGTGCCCAGGTGGGTGCAGTTGCCGCCGACCTGGCGACGACTATCGACCATCGCCACCTTGCGCCCTGCCTTGGCGGCATTCATTGCCGCACCTTCTCCCGCCGGGCCGGAACCCAACACCACCACGTCGTAGTTGTAGACAGCCATGCATACTCCTCAGAACAGGCCGCGGCGCCCTCGGCACCTGCGGCTAAATCACGCCGATCTGCGGCGTGAAGGAACAATTTGGGGCCAGTGCAGAACCCGGACACAGTCTATAGAAGCGTCAACGCCGGGCACATTAACCCTTGGTCGCGTCGTAGGCTAGTTTTGCCTGCACTACAACGCCATCAAAAACGCTTTTGATGCCGTAATCACTTGGTTTTCTCACCCACCAGGCGCTCAAAAGCCTGATTGGTGCGGGTGACAAAACCTGTATCGGCACGAATCACAAAGAATGCACCTATGTCATGAGTTTGGGCATAGTCCCAACCCCGTTCAGGACCGAGAATCAGCAACAGCGTCGATAGGCCATCGGCCATCAACGCGGAAGGATGAATAACCGTGACTGACGCCAAGGTGTGTAGGACCGGCGCACCGGTGCGGGCATCGAAGGTGTGGGAATAGCGCTGGCCGTTCTGTTGAAAATAATTGCGGTAGTCGCCGGACGTGGACACGCCGTAGCCGTCGATGGCGATGACTCTTTGCGCGACTTGCTGATCGTCTCGGGGCTCTTCCAGGGCGATGCGCCAAGGCGAGCCATCGAGTTTTTTGCCGGCGGCCTTGAGTTCACCTGTGACTTCAGCCAGGTAACTGTGGATACCCATTCCTTCGAGTTTTGCGGCAATCGTATCGACCGCGTAACCGGCAGCGATGCTGTTGAAGTCGAGCTCGACTGCAACGTCTTTGCACAGCTGATCACCGTCGATTCGCAGATGGGTATGACCGACGCGTTGCCTCACTTCGGCCAGCGCTTCGGCGGTCGGGACTTTTTCCTCCCGTGCCTGCGGGCCGAATCCCCATAGGTTGAGCAGCGGCTCCACCGTCAGGTCGAAGGCGCCTTCGCTTTGCGAAGACAATCGCTCGCCCACACGGACCAATTCGAGAATCGGGCCAGGCATGACCTGACAGCGGCCGGCGGGCAATGCGTTGAAACGTTCGGTGTCGGAGTCACTGCGATAGGTCGAGAATTGTCGATCCACTTCGGTGAGGATATTTTCTACTTCAGCCTGCACCGCTTTCGGCCCGGGCGTGGAGGAATGTCTTACGTATTGAATGGAATAACGACTGCCCATGGTCGGGCCGTCGAAGCGCTCCAGGCTGTCACCGTTGCCGCAACCAGCCAAAACACCGGCCAGCACCACAAGTCCACCCCACCGTCCAGTTAACAAATCTTCATCTCCCCTCAAAACCGCGCCCGCCATTATGGGCCTCAGAGCGCATGGGAGCGAGGTCTGCCAGCGCCCGTCAGTCAGACGCAAAACCTGTGTGCGAGCCTGTGTGGCGAGGGGGCTTGCCCCCGTCCGATTGCGAAGCCATCGTAAATCCGGTCACCGCTATCGCGAGCAGGCTCCCACAGGTGCAGCGTTTTCAAACAAGATTTACCAGCGTGAGTACCTACAAATGTCTTCCAATACGAGCAACGGCAAAGCAATTTTTCGCGTCGTCAGCGGAAACTTCCTGGAGATGTTCGACTTCATGGTCTACGGCTTTTACGCAACGGCCATTGCTAAAACCTTCTTCCCTGCCGACAGCGCTTTCGCGTCCCTGATGCTGTCTTTGGCCACTTTCGGGGCCGGCTTCCTGATGCGTCCGTTGGGGGCGATTTTCCTCGGGGCTTACATCGACCGTCACGGCCGCCGCAAAGGCCTGATCATCACATTGGCAATGATGGCCGCCGGCACACTATTGATTGCCTGCGTGCCGGGTTATGCCACGCTGGGTGTCGCGGCGCCGCTGATCGTATTGCTCGGTCGCCTGTTGCAAGGCTTCTCGGCGGGTGTGGAACTGGGTGGTGTGTCGGTGTATCTCGCCGAGATCGCCACACCAGGGCGCAAAGGCTTCTTTGTCAGTTGGCAGTCCGCCAGTCAGCAAGCCGCGGTGGTATTCGCCGGCCTGCTCGGCGTGGGTTTGAACCATTGGCTCAGCCCGCAAGAAATGGGTGAATGGGGCTGGCGTGTGCCGTTCCTGATCGGCTGCATGATCGTGCCGGTGATCTTCGTGATCCGCCGCTCGCTGGAAGAAACCCCGGAGTTCCAGGCGCGTAAGCACCGCCCTACCCTGCAAGACATTGTCCGCTCGATTGGTCAGAACTTCGGCATCGTCCTCGCCGGCATGGCGCTGGTGGTGATGACCACTGTGTCGTTCTACTTGATCACCGCCTACACCCCGACCTTCGGCAAAGCCGAACTGCATCTGTCGGATCTGGATACGTTGCTGGTGACCGTGTGCATTGGCCTGTCGAATTTCTTCTGGCTGCCGGTGATGGGTTCAGTGTCTGACAGAATCGGGCGCAAACCCCTGCTGTTGGCGGCGACGATTCTGGCGATCCTCACGGCTTATCCAGCGCTGTCATGGCTGGTTGCGAACCCGAGCTTCAGCCATCTGCTGATCGTCGAGTTGTGGCTGTCGTTCCTGTATGGCTCGTACAACGGTGCCATGGTAGTGGCCCTGACCGAGATCATGCCGGTGGAAGTTCGCACGACCGGTTTCTCCCTTGCCTACAGCCTGGCGACCGCGACCTTTGGTGGTTTCACACCAGCGGCCTGCACGTATCTGATCCATGTGCTGGACAACAATGCGGCACCGGGGATCTGGCTCAGTGGCGCGGCGGTGTTGGGGTTGATTGCGACGCTGGTGTTGTTCCGCGGCAACCGTCATGAACTGCGGACTGCGCAGGCAGCAGTAGTGGGTGGCGCCTGATCGATAGCCTTCGCGGGCAAGCCTCGCTCCTACAGAGAAGAGGATCGTTCCCATTCTCTGCGTGGGAATGCAGCCCAGGACGCTCCGCGTCCCTTCCAAAGCCGAACGCAGAGCGTCCGTTGAGGCATTCCCACGCAGAGCGTGGGAACGATCACCCACAAACAAAAACGCCCCGACCAAAGTCGGGGCGCTTTCATGTGCGGCTAAGGCTTAGCGCGGGAACGCTGGCGGGTTTACACCGGCCATGTCTTCCATCACGCGAACCACCTGGCAGCTGTAACCGAACTCGTTGTCGTACCAAACGTACAGAACAACGCGGTTGTCCTGAACGATGGTCGCTTCAGCGTCCACAACGCCTGCGTGACGCGAGCCAACGAAGTCGGTGGAAACCACTTCCTGCGAATTGACGTAGTCGATTTGCTTGTGCAGATCGGAGTGCAGCGCCATGTAGCGCAGGTACTCGTTCATCTCTTCACGGGTGGCGGCTTTCTCAAGGTTCAGGTTGAGAATGGCCATCGACACGTTCGGCGTCGGAACACGGATCGCGTTGCCGGTCAGCTTGCCGGCCAGCTCAGGCAGCGCCTTGGCGGCAGCAGTGGCAGCACCAGTCTCGGTGATGACCATGTTCAACGCGGCGCTACGACCACGACGATCACCCTTGTGGAAGTTGTCGATCAGGTTCTGGTCGTTGGTGTACGAGTGAACGGTTTCGACGTGACCGTTGATGATGCCGAACTTGTCGTTGACAGCTTTCAGCACCGGCACGATGGCGTTGGTGGTGCAGGAAGCGGCGGAAACGATCTTGTCGTCAGCGGTGATTTCGCCGTGGTTGATGCCGTGAACGATGTTCTTCAGCTTGCCTTTGCCAGGCGCAGTCAGGACAACGCGGTCGATACCCGGGCAGGCCAGGTGCTGGCCCAGGCCGTCGGCGTCACGCCATACACCGGTGTTATCCACCAGCAACGCGTTTTTGATGCCGTACTGGGTGTAGTCCACCTCAGTCGGGTTCTTCGCGTAGATAACCTGGATCAGGTTGCCGTTGGCGGTGATGGTGTTGTTGGCTTCATCAATGGTGATGGTGCCATTGAACGAACCGTGCACCGAGTCGCGGCGCAGCAGGCTGGCGCGTTTGACCAGATCGTTTTCGGCGCCCTTGCGGACAACGATGGCGCGCAGACGCAGGCCGTCGCCACCACCGGTTTTCTCGATCAGGATGCGCGCCAGCAGACGGCCGATACGACCGAAACCGTACAGGACAACGTCGGTGCCGGTACGACCGGAACCATTCTGCTTGCCGACCACATCGGCCAGTTCGTCACGGACGAACTCTTCGGCGCTACGGCCATTGCCTTCGGCCTTGAACTTGATGGCCAGTTTGCCCAGGTCTACCGAAGCAGCGCCGAGCTTGAGCTCGCTCATCGCTTTGAGCAGAGGGAATGTTTCGTGGACGGACAATTCGCTGTCATCGGACTGGCGATGGCGAGCAAAGCGGTGAGCTTTGAGAATCGCGATGACAGACTGGTTGATCAGACTGCGGCCATAGATCGAGCTCACCACGTTGTTATTGCGGTAGAGCTGACCGATAAGCGGAATCATCGCTTCTGCGAGTGCTTCACGGTCGATCCATTCACCAAGACACTGGTCGGGCTTCTGAGTCACGGGAACCTTCCACATGTAGGGGCAGAAAAAAGGGGCTACATTATGCCGCCGAGTGCCTCCCGTAGCAATGCGCGCCTGTCGCACAAGCGGTAACAAAATCCTGTTCAAAAAAATTACGCCCCGCGCCAACCCAGTAAAACCGGGGCTTTCAGCACAGTCAATTTTTCGACGATAACGCTACCGTGTCCGTAACCCTCCGTAACACTGGGCGGTTTTGGCACTACATTTTCAGTATCAAACCGCCAGTTTTTGTCATTACCACTACATTTCACCCAACCTGTGCATATAGACACAGTCTGCAACTGACAGCCGGCACCAGAGGCCGTTACAATTGTCGACTTTGTCGCAACGCTTGGAGCTCAACCTTCCGTGCCCGTTCTGCGTCTACCGCTTCTCCCTGCCGCGGCAGGTAAACAGCACTGGGGCAACCTGCCCGGTGCCGCCCTGAGCCTGGCCATCGCCGAGGCCGCCAGCGCTGCCAAGCGCTTTACCCTGCTACTGACCGCCGACAGCCAGAGTGCCGAACGGCTGGAACAGGAGCTGAGTTTCTTCGCCCCGGATTTGCCTGTTCTGCATTTCCCTGACTGGGAAACCCTGCCCTACGACCTGTTCTCGCCACATCAGGACATCATCTCTCAGCGCATCTCCAGCCTGTATCGGTTGCCGGAACTGAGTCATGGTGTTTTGGTCGTGCCGATCACCACAGCCCTGCACCGCCTGGCGCCGACCAAATTCCTGCTCGGCAGCAGCCTGGTGCTGGATGTCGGCCAGAAGCTCGACGTCGAGCAAATGCGCACCCGGCTTGAGGCCAGCGGCTATCGTTACGTCGATACAGTCTATGAGCACGGCGAATTCACCGTGCGCGGCTCGCTGATCGATCTGTTCCCGATGGGCAGCAAACTGCCCTTCCGCATCGATCTGTTCGACGACGAAATCGAAACTCTGCGTACCTTCGATCCGGAAAACCAGCGCTCCATCGACAAGGTGGACACTGTTCGCCTGCTGCCGGCACGGGAATTCCCGCTGCAAAAGGACGCGGTCACCCGCTTCAAGGCGCGTTTTCGTGAGCGTTTCGATGTCGATTTCCGTCGCTGCCCGATCTTTCAGGATTTGAGCAGCGGGATTACACCGGCCGGTATCGAGTACTACTTGCCACTGTTCTTCGATGAAACCTCCACGCTGTTCGATTACCTGCCCCAGGACACACAAGTGTTCTCTTTGCCGGGCATCGAACAGGCGGCGGAGAATTTCTGGAACGACGTGCGCAATCGTTACGAAGAGCGCCGCGTCGACCCATCCCGTCCTTTATTGCCACCGGCCGAGCTGTTCTTGCCCGTGGAAGACTGCTTTGCCCGCCTGAAGAGCTGGCCCCGCGTGGTTGCCAGTCAACAGGACGTGGAAACCGGTGTCGGTCGCGAGCGCTTCCCGGCTCAGTCGCTGCCGAACCTGGCCATCGAAGCCAAGGCCACTCAGCCGTTGGCGGCGCTGGCCGGTTTCCTCGACGAATTCCCTGGCCGCGTGCTGTTCACCGCCGAGTCCGCGGGCCGTCGTGAAGTGCTGCTGGAATTGCTGGAACGCCTGAAACTGCGGCCGAAAACCGTCGACAGCTGGCCAGACTTTGTTGCGAGTAAGGAGCGCTTGGCGATCACCATCGCACCGCTCGACGAAGGTCTGTTGCTGGACGATCCAGCCCTGGCCCTGGTCGCTGAAAGCCCGTTGTTCGGTCAGCGCGTAATGCAGCGCCGTCGCCGCGAGAAACGCGCCGACGCCAACAACGATGCGGTGATCAAGAACCTCACCGAGCTGCGCGAAAACGCACCGGTGGTGCACATCGATCATGGTGTCGGCCGCTATCTGGGGCTGACGATCCTGGAAATCGACAATCAAGCTGCCGAATTCCTGACCCTTGAATATGCCGAGAACGCCAAGCTGTACGTCCCGGTAGCCAACCTGCACCTGATCGCCCGCTACACCGGCAGCGACGATGCCCTGGCGCCGCTGCACCGCCTCGGCTCCGAGACCTGGCAGAAAGCCAAGCGCAAAGCCGCCGAACAGGTGCGCGACGTGGCGGCCGAGTTGCTCGACATCTATGCCCGCCGCGCCGCTCGCGAGGGCTATGCCTTCGCCGACCCGAAAGCCGATTACGCGACCTTCAGCGCCGGTTTCCCGTTCGAAGAAACCCCGGACCAGCAAACCACCATCGAAGCGGTGCGCGCCGACATGCTTGCACCGAAACCGATGGATCGACTGGTCTGCGGCGACGTCGGTTTCGGCAAGACCGAAGTGGCGATGCGTGCGGCGTTCATTGCGGTGCACGGCGGTCGTCAGGTGGCGATTCTGGTGCCGACCACCCTGCTCGCCCAGCAACACTACAACAGCTTCCGCGATCGCTTCGCCGACTGGCCGGTGAGCGTGGAAGTGATGAGCCGCTTCAAGTCGACCAAAGAAGTGAACGCTGCGGTCGCGGACCTGGCCGAAGGCAAGATCGACATCGTCATCGGCACACACAAGTTGCTGCAAGACGACGTGAAGATCAAAAACCTCGGGCTGGTGATCATCGACGAAGAGCACCGTTTCGGTGTCCGTCAGAAAGAACAGCTCAAGGCGCTGCGCAGTGAAGTCGACATCCTGACGCTGACTGCTACGCCGATTCCGCGCACGCTGAACATGGCGGTGTCGGGCATGCGTGATCTGTCGATCATCGCCACGCCACCGGCCCGTCGCCTGTCGGTGCGCACGTTCGTCATGGAGCAGAACAAGAGCACGGTCAAAGAAGCCCTGCTGCGTGAGTTACTGCGTGGCGGTCAGGTCTACTACCTGCACAACGACGTGAAGACCATCGAGAAATGCGCCGCCGACCTCGCCGAACTGGTGCCGGAAGCGCGGATTGGCATCGGCCACGGGCAGATGCGTGAACGCGATCTCGAACAGGTGATGAGCGACTTCTACCACAAGCGCTTCAACGTGCTGATCGCCTCGACCATCATCGAGACCGGCATTGACGTGCCGAGCGCCAACACCATCATCATCGAGCGTGCCGACAAGTTCGGTCTGGCTCAGCTGCACCAATTGCGCGGCCGCGTCGGTCGCAGCCACCACCAGGCGTATGCTTACCTGCTGACACCGCCGCGCCAGCAAATCACTCCCGACGCGGAAAAGCGCCTCGAAGCGATTGCCAATACCCAGGACCTCGGCGCGGGCTTCGTACTCGCCACCAACGACCTGGAAATCCGTGGTGCCGGCGAACTGCTGGGCGACGGGCAGAGCGGGCAGATCCAGGCCGTCGGTTTCACGCTGTACATGGAAATGCTCGAGCGTGCAGTGAAGTCGATCCGCAAGGGCGAACAACCGAACCTCGATCAACCGCTGGGCGGTGGTCCCGAAGTCAATCTGCGGGTACCGGCGCTGATTCCCGAGGACTATCTACCGGATGTTCACGCGCGACTGATTCTCTACAAACGCATTGCCTCGGCCACCGATGAGGAAGGCCTCAAGGATCTGCAAGTGGAGATGATCGACCGTTTCGGCCTGCTGCCGGAGCCGACCAAAAACCTGGTGCGGATCACGGCGTTGAAATTGCAGGCTGAACAGCTGGGCATCAAGAAAGTCGACGGCGGCCCGCAAGGCGGTCGTATCGAGTTCGCGGCACAGACACCGGTCGACCCGCTGACACTGATCAAACTGATCCAGAGCCAGCCCAAACGCTACAAATTCGAAGGCGCCACGATGTTCAAGTTCCAGGTGCCGATGGAAAGCCCGCAAGAGCGTTTTAATACTGTAGAAGCGCTGTTCGAGCGCCTCATTCCGACCACTGCTTAAGGACGCCGCATGCGCCTGTTTCGCTCACTGACCTTGTTGATGTCGTTGTTTTCGCCGTTCGCCTCGACGGCGTTTGCTGATGATCTGTATCAGGTCGAAATGATTCTGGTGCGGCAAAACGCCGTGCCCGCCATCGTCAGCCGCGCCGCGCCGGAAGACTGGGATGCCGGCGCCCAACGCATCAACCCCGACAGCTTCCGCACGCCAAGCCTTAATCCCGAAGTGGAAAAGCTCACCGCCAGCAACGAATACACGGTGTTGCTGCACAAGGCCTGGCAACAGAACCTGGGGGAAGAAGCCAGCAAAGTGGCGATCAGCGAGGGCAAGGAACAGTTTGGCCAGTTCCCGATCGAAGGCACTCTGAGCCTGAAACTGGGGCGCTTCACCGACGTCGACGCCGACTTCTGGGTCAACCAGATTGATGCCAACGGCCTGGTCACCGCCAGCGAACGTCTGAAGCAGGAAAGCCACACCAAGAACGGCCAGCTGAACTTCCTCGACAACGGCCACCTGGGCCTGCTGATCAAGATCACCTCGCTCACAGCGCCCGCGCCACGGGAAGCTCCAGAAGTCGTTCCGGACTAATTGACGTGCCCCCGACCCTGAGCAAACCCCTGGCAACATCCTGGGTCAGCCGATTCAAGGAACAGAGTCTGGAGCGTGGCCGCCGCTACGCGCTGGAAAACCGCGTCAGAATCGTCGAAGTCGGCGACGCCACCATCACCGCCAGTTGCGAAGGCTCTGGCGGCAACGTTTACCGTCAGACCATTCGCCTGCGCGAGTCGGCCAAAGGCACCTTGCTGATGATCGACGCCACATGCACCTGTCCGGTTCATAGCAACTGCAAACATTGCGCGGCGGTGTTGCTGCAAGTGCAGGAAACCCTCGCCTACCCAGCGGCTGCCAAAGACGCTGAACTGCTGGAAAAACTTCAGGCCGTACTGGAAAACCGTAGCCCGAAAGCGCCGCCGCAAGTGTTGGTGGACAACGTGCAACCGGTGCCGCGCCTGTGGCTGGCAAGTATCGAATTCAGTGCCTTTGAACCACGCAACGGCAAGATGCAGCGTTACATCCAGCATCGCGCGGCGCTGTCCTTCAGTTATCTGGACGAATACGTCAGCGGACAGAAAAACACTGACATCCTGATTCGCCAGGAGACGCAGACGCTGCGGATAAAACGTCACCCGGAAGTCGAACAGGCCTACAGGGAACAGCTGCGAATCCTCGGTTTCAAGGTCGCCACCCGACAAAGCAAGGCTTTGCCGGAAAGTGCCGGCGAACTCTACGAGATGGTCAACGACAGCGCCTGGCTGACTTTCACCCTCAACGAACTGCCGAAGCTGCGCACCCAAGGGTGGGAGTTGCAGATCGACGAGGATTTCGGCTTCGACCTGACCGCCGTGGACGACTGGTACGCCACTGTCGAGCAGGCACCGGAGCGTGATTGGTTCGACCTGGAATTGGGGATCATCGTCAACGGCGAGCGACTGAGCCTGCTGCCGATCCTGTTGAACCTGATGCGCTCCCACACCGAGATCCTCAACCCGGAACGGCTCGCCCGACGTCGCGATGACGAACTGATACTGGTGAACATCCCGCAGCGTCGCAGCACCGACCAAGGCCCGTTGCAGGTCGCCCTGCCCTTCGGCCGCTTGAAACCGGTGCTGGCCACCCTCGGCGAGTTTTATCTGCAAGAACCCGGCGAAACCACGCTGCGCCTGAGCAAGGCCGACGCCACGCGACTGAATCCGCTGGAAGGCCTGCCGTTGCTCTGGGAAGGTGGCGAGCAGATCCGCACCTTTGCCCAGCGCCTGCGTGACATCAAAGACCACACCGCAGTGGCACCCGAAGGCTTGAATGCCACCTTGCGCCCGTATCAGCTGGAAGGCCTGAGCTGGATGCAGTCGTTGCGACAACTGGAAGTCGGCGGGATTCTCGCGGACGACATGGGCCTGGGCAAAACCCTACAGACCCTGGCGCATATTCTCAGCGAGAAGAATGCCGGGCGCCTCGATCGGCCGTGCATGGTGGTCATGCCCACCAGCCTGATCCCCAACTGGCTCGACGAAGCCGCGCATTTCACGCCTCAGCTCAAAGTGCTGGCGCTGTACGGTGCCAGTCGCAAAAAGCATTTCGAGCACCTGGCCGATTACGACCTGATTCTGACCACCTATGCGCTGCTGCCCAAGGATGTCGAGCGCCTGGCCGCGCAACCGTTTCATGTACTGGTGCTGGATGAAGCACAGTACATCAAGAATCCCAACAGCAAGGCCGCCCATGCCGCCCGCGATCTGAATGCTCGCCAGCGCCTGTGCCTGAGTGGCACGCCACTGGAAAATCACCTCGGTGAGTTGTGGTCGCTGTTCCACTTCCTGCTGCCCGGCTGGCTCGGTGACGTGAAAAGCTTCAACCGCGATTACCGCGTACCAATAGAAAAGCGTGCCAGCGAAGTAAGACTCCAGCACCTCAACGGTCGGATAAAACCATTCCTGCTGCGCAGGACCAAGGAACAGGTGGCCACCGAACTGCCGCCGAAAACCGAGATCATCCATTGGGTCGAGCTCAACGAAGCCCAGCGCGACGTGTACGAAACCATGCGCCTGGCCATGGACAAGAAAGTCCGCGACGAGATCACTCGCAAAGGCGTGGCGCGCAGCCAGATCATCATTCTTGAGGCCCTGCTGAAACTGCGTCAGGTGTGCTGCGATTTACGCCTGGTCAACGATGCCGCCCTGCCCGCGCGCGGGAGCACTTCCGGCAAGCTTGATAGCCTGATGGAAATGCTGGAAGAGTTGCTCGAAGAAGGTCGGCGAATTCTACTGTTTTCGCAGTTCACCTCAATGCTGTCGTTGATCGAGGACGAGCTGAAAAAACGCGGCGTGGCGTATGCGATCCTGACCGGACAAACCCGCGACCGACGCACGCCGGTGAAGGAATTCCAGAGCGGCAAGCGTCAGATCTTTCTGATCAGCTTGAAGGCCGGCGGTGTGGGGCTGAACCTGACCGAAGCCGATACGGTGATTCACTACGATCCCTGGTGGAACCCGGCGACGGAAAATCAGGCGACTGATCGTGCGTATCGCATTGGTCAGGAGAAGCCGGTATTCGTCTACAAGATGATTGCCAGGGGCACGGTGGAAGAGAAAATCCAGCATCTGCAGAAGGAAAAATCCGATCTTGCCGCAGGCGTGCTGGATGGGCGCAAAACCGGAGACTGGAAGTTGCAGAGCGATGATATCGAGGCGCTGTTTGCGCCGTTGCCGGAAAAAATTGATAAGTAGCAGCGATAGGTAGATTGCCTTCGCGGGCAAGCCTCGCTCCTACAGACTTGAGTCGTTCGCATTGTCGGCGAACGACCCATATCCGTAGGAGCGAGGCTTGCCCGCGAAGGGGTCGGTTCGGTTTAATGATCGATCAGCCCTTGAGCACCCGCGCCAACGCCGACCTCACCTTGCCCATCCCGTCACGCAATGCCTGCTCAATCTCGGCCATGGTGATCACCGCTGTCGACTTGCCTGCCGCCGGATTCACCACCAGCGCCAGACAGGCGTAATCCAGTTCCAACTCGCGGGCCAACGCCGCTTCCGGCATTCCGGTCATGCCGACAATGTCGCAACCGTCACGCTCCAGCTTCGCGACTTCAGCCACTGTTTCCAGACGTGGGCCCTGGGTGCAGGCGTACACGCCTTGGCTGCTGAAGCCAACGCCTTCAGCCGCCAACGCCGCGATCAATTGCTGACGCAGGGGCTCGCTGTAGGGGTAGCTGAAATCGATGTGTGTAACCTGCTCCAGATCATCGGCGAAATAGGTGTGTTCGCGGCCGCTGGTGTAGTCGATCAATTGATGTGGCACGCAGAAATGTCCGGTGCCCATCTCGGCATGAATCCCGCCCACGGCGTTGACCGCAAGAATCGCTTCGGCACCGGCCTGCTTCAAGGCCCACAGGTTGGCGCGGTAGTTCACCTGATGCGGCGGAAAACGGTGTGGGTGCCCATGACGCGCGAGAAACAGCACTTCCTTGCCAGCATACTCACCGATCTGCACTTCGGCCGAAGGCGTACCGTAAGGCGTGTCCACCGCCAATGACTGACGAATGCTCAAGCCTTCGAGTTGAGTCAGGCCGGTGCCACCGATAATCGCGTAAACCGTCATGACGAGAAGTCCTTAATCAATCAATTGAGCTTCTTTGAGCGCGCCGATGGCCGCCAGCCAGCGTGGGTCTTGACGATATTCGGTGCTGGCGTACGCCTGCCCGCGCATCCGCGCAATACGCGCCGACGGTTTGACCTTCAAGCGCTGGGCGGCGCTCAAGGCCAGCTCGGCAGCGGCGCGATCATTGCACACTAGGCCCATGTCGCAACCGGCCGTCAGCGCCGCTTCGATACGGCTGGCAGCATCGCCGACCACGTGGGCACCGGCCATGGACAGGTCATCGCTGAAGATCACGCCATCGAACTGCAACTCGCCACGCAGGATGTCCTGCAACCAGCGACGGGAGAAACCTGCAGGCTGGGAATCGACTTGCGGATAAATAACGTGGGCTGGCATGACGGCGGCCAGTTGCTTGCTCAATCGCGCAAATGGCACAAGATCGTTGGCGCGGATTTCGTCGAGGCTGCGCTCGTCGTTGGGAATCGCGACGTGGGAATCGGCTTCGGCCCAACCGTGACCCGGAAAATGCTTGCCGGTGGCGGCCATTCCCGCGCTATTCATGCCACGGATGAATGCACCGGCGAGCAAGGCGGCGCGCTCGGGATCACCTTCGAACGAACGGGTGCCGACCACTGCACTGCGCTGGTAATCCAGGTCCAGCACCGGGGCGAAGCTCAAGTCGAGACCGACCGCGAGCACTTCGGTCGCCATGATCCAGCCACACTGCTCGGCCAGGTCCTCGGCATTCGGGTTATCGGCGATGGCACGCATGGCTGGCAGTCGCACGAAGCCTTGACGCAGCCGCTGAACCCGACCGCCCTCTTGATCCACCGCCAGCAGCAGATCGGGACGAATGGCGCGGATCGAAGCGCTCAATTCGCGCACCTGGCGAGGATGCTCGATGTTGCGGGCAAAAATGATCAGGCCGCCCACTTCGGGCTGGCGCAACAATTGGCGATCTTCAGCCGTCAGCCAGGTACCGGCGACGTCCACCATCAACGAGCCTTGCAGGCCAGCAGTCATAGAGATTCCTTGATTACGATAAACCCGGCTCGCACGAATTCGCCGCCATGGGCTGTGCCCGGCGGGTCGGCGATATCAATGAGGAGCGGGTTCAGAACGAGAGTCGGCATGGGCGGCTAGCTTAGCGGATGTCAGCTGCCGCGCCCACCCGTGTGCGGTTAAACCTTGGCGGCTACCGGGGCCGATTTGCTGCGCGGACGCAACTGCGCGGTGGCCATGGCAGTGTCAGTGACGCCGGTTTCTGCCCGCATGCCAGCGGCCAGGAACGGCACCATCAGACGCATTACTTGTTCGATGGAAGTGTTGACGCCGAAATCGGTCTCGGCAATCGCACGCAAGGCCTTGATCCCCGACATGCTGAACGCCGCGGCACCCAGCATGAAGTGCACACGCCAGAACAGTTCGATCGGGGGAATGCGCGGCGCGGCCTCGTTGACCAGCATCATGTAGCGGCGGAACACCTTGCCGTACATATCTTCCAGATAACGACGCAAGTGCCCTTGGCTCTGACTGAACGCCAACCCCAGCAAACGCATGAAGATGGACAGGTCGTTGCCGCTGCGTGGCTGCACCACCAGAGCTTGCTCGACCAGAATCTCCAGCAACTCTTCAAGGGTCGGCTTGTTCTCGGGTTTGGCCTGACGGCGCTCCAGCTCTTTATCGAGACTGAGGCAGAATGGCCCGAGAAAACGCGAGAAGACCGCCTGGATCAGCGCCTTCTTCGAGCCGAAGTGATAATTCACCGCCGCCAGATTGACACCGGCCTTGCTGGTGATCAGACGCAATGAGGTTTCAGCAAAACCTTTTTCCGCGAACAACTGCTCGGCAGCATCGAGAATGCGTTCAACGGTTTCCGACTGGGCCATGGCTACTCCGCCTGACAAACACTTGTTTGAAACATACGTTTCAGCCTTGGCCTTGTCAAGTCTGGCGGTTCGTTTTGGGAATGGTCGGTCAGGTATTTAACCATACAACAGCAGCGCATCAATCAGCGAGCAAAATGACCGTCCAGCGCCCGGCGAAAAAAGGGGCATTGCCAAGACCGGTTCACTGTATATAATCCCAGTCACTGTATAAAAAGACAGAGCGATCAATATGCTAAAGCTGACGCCACGCCAAGCAGAGATTCTGGCCTTCATCAAACGCTGCCTTGAAGACAACGGCTACCCGCCGACCCGCGCGGAAATCGCTCAGGAACTGGGGTTCAAGTCGCCCAATGCGGCGGAAGAACACCTCAAGGCGCTGGCTCGCAAGGGGGCGATCGAGATGACCCCGGGCGCCTCCCGCGGCATCCGCATCCCAGGCTTCGAAGCCAAGGCCGACGAGTCCAGCTTGCCAATCATTGGCCGGGTGGCTGCCGGTGCGCCGATCCTCGCCCAGCAGCACATCGAGGAATCCTGCAACATCAACCCTTCGTTCTTCCATCCTCGCGCGGACTATCTGTTGCGGGTCCATGGCATGAGCATGAAGGACGTCGGCATTTTCGACGGCGACCTGCTGGCCGTCCACACCACCCGTGAAGCCCGTAACGGTCAGATCGTGGTGGCGCGAATCGGCGACGAAGTGACCGTCAAGCGCTTCAAGCGCGACGGCAGCAAGGTTTGGTTGATTGCCGAAAACCCTGAATTTGCCCCTATCGAAGTCAACCTGAAAGATCAGGAACTGGTTATCGAAGGCTTGAGTGTCGGCGTGATTCGCCGCTAAAGGAGGCTTTATGCAGTTCCCACATACCTCACAGCAAGCCCAACTGCCGTTGTTCGAGGCGTTCATGGCGCAGCCATTGGTGCCGATCCTGAAAGACGTGGTCGAATCGCCCTGGAGCGCCGAACCCGAAGTCTTCAGCGAGCTATCACTGCGCGGCGCGGCCGGGAACTGCCTGAACCTTTTGGCACCGATCCTCAGGGAACTGAGTCAGGATCAAGATGCACGCTGGCTGACACTGATCGCCCCGCCCGCCAGCCTGACACAAGCCTGGTTACGGGACGCTGGCTTGAACCGTGAACGCATTCTGCTCCTGCAACCGCGCGGCACGCAGAGCGCTCAGCAGTTAACCTGCGAAGCCTTGCGACTTGGCCGCAGCCATACGGTCGTCAGCTGGCTTAACCCGCTGAGCACAACGTCGCGGCAACAGTTGATCAGCGCTGCCCGTATCGGGGATGCGCAAAGTCTGAATATTCGACTGGGTTAACTGACAAACACTGTGCGCGCTGAACAGCGCGGGGCTTCTCCAAGGATAGAGAAGCCGATCTGTAGAGGTATTCGAAGAATCCGACAGGCGGGATCAATGAAGAACCCGTGGCCCCTCTTCCTTATCAAATTCGCCTTCCACCAGGCGTCCTGCCATCTGAACACCGACACTCAACATCGCCTTGGCGACTTCCACATGCTGGCCTTGCAGGAAAACCTTGGCATCCTCGGAGAAATCCAAAGTAACCAGAGAACCCTCGTCCTCGGCCCTGCGCAGCTCGATTCGGCCGTCTGGTAACTCGACAATTTCTAGAAAGGACGTTGGCATAAAGGTCTGTTCTCCACGAAAGGCGGGGATTATATAGGCATCAGCCAAGCTTCGCTCGGGATCTTGACCAAATGCCATCACGAAGAGAAATTTCTGACATCACTCTTCCTTGAGCAGATCCGTCCCTAAACACTCAATCTTTCAGCACTCGTTCAACCCTTCGCGAAACCGAATCGCCAGGCCTTTAAGGTTCTGACGCCAGCTCTCCAGCTCTTCCCGACTCAGCTCTTCCGGCGCCTCTTCTTCATCCAGATTAACGGCCAGAATGAGCGGCTGCGTCACATCACCCTTGGGCTTGTGCGGCGCGCGAGGCGGCTGAAACAGTGCGGCATATGCCGACAGCAGCTTGGCCAGCCAGGTTTCAGGGTTTTGCGCCAATTCAACCATCTCGGCCATTTCCGGAATAGCGATGGTTTCCAGCACTTCGCGAGTCAGCAGCATCTCTGCCCGCGGCGCATTGGCCTGAGGCAGGCGATAGAAACCGGCGATTTCATGGCACAGTCCCAACAGCGCACCGTACAGGTGAAACAACGCTGATTCGCGCCCGGCCTGAATCAACGCGAGGGAGTTCATCGCCCGCCCCTCTTCGGCTTTGGCAAGCGCTTCGAGCGACAGGCCGGCGAAATAAATCTTCTGGTTGGTACGGGTATAGAGTTCGTGGGCCATGACGGCAGCCTCCACAACGAAATAATTGCTTCACGCAGGTCAGACAGTGTCGTGGATCACCTGAGCTTCCCGCAAGCCCAAAACAAAAGGCCGCATGAAAACCCGTGGGTTGTCATGCGGCCTTTTGCGTACAGCCTTTTAAGCCTTGGCTGATGGACGCTTGTCTTCAACCGTCCACTTGCCGCCGTCGTAATACGCCTTCCAGCCAGTCGGTTTACCGTCAACCTCAGTCTGCACGTATTGCTCTTTGGTCTTACGGCTGTAACGAATTACCGAAGGAAGGCCGTCCGGATCTTTCTTCGGCGCTTCGCAGAGGAAATGGTACTTCGGATCGATCTCATCCTTGTGCGGCACGATCTCCACGACCAATGGAGCACGAGTCTCGCGGTTTTTCGGGAACTGACTGGCCGCCAGGAACAAGCCGGAAGCACCGTCGCGCAAGATATAGGTGTCGTTGACCTTTTCGCATTTGAGCTCAGGCATCTTCACCGGATCCATCTTCGGCGGCGCCGCGTCACCGCTTTTCAGCAGCTTGCGGGTGTTCTTGCAGGTGGCGTTGGTGCAACCGAAGAACTTACCGAAACGACCGGTCTTGAGCTGCATCTCGCTGCCGCACTTGTCGCACTCCAGGCTCGGACCTTCGTAGCCCTTGATGCGATAGGTGCCCTCTTCGATTTCGTAGCCAGAGCAATCCGGGTTGTTACCGCAGATGTGCAGCTTGCGCTTCTCGTCGAGCAGGTAAGCGTCCATGGCCGTGCTGCAGATCGGGCAGCGATGCTTGCCACGCAGGACCAGCGATTCGGACTCACCCTCGTCGTCCGCGGCGATTTCATCACCCGGTACCAGGTTGACGGTGGCTTTGCAGCGCTCTTTCGGTGGCAGGCTGTAGCCCGAGCAACCGAGGAATACGCCTGTCGAAGCAGTACGGATCTGCATCGGACGACCGCACAACACGCACGGAATGTCAGTCATCACCGGCTGGTTGGCGCGCATGCCACCTTCGGGACTTTCGGCTACTTCAAGTTTCTTCTTGAAGTCGCCATAGAACTCGTCGAGCACGTTTTTCCAGTCGCGTTCGCCCTGAGCCACGTCATCGAGGTTCTCTTCCATGCCGGCGGTGAAGCCGTAGTCCATGAGATTGGAGAAGCTCTCGGCCAGACGCTCGGTGACGATGTCGCCCATCTTTTCCGAATAGAAACGACGGTTGTGCAGCGCCACGTAGCCGCGATCCTGGATGGTCGAAATGATCGCCGCGTAGGTCGAAGGACGACCGATGCCGCGTTTTTCCATTTCTTTAACCAGGCTCGCTTCCGAGTAACGCGCCGGCGGCTTGGTGAAGTGCTGGGTCGGATCAAGCTTGATCAGCTTCATCGCGTCGCCCTGGGCCATGTCCGGCAGCACGTCGTCATCGCCAGGCTTGGCAATTTGCGGCATGACGCGGGTGTAACCGTCGAACTTCAGGATGCGGCCCTTGGCACGCAGCTCGAAGTCGCCGGCACCGACGGTGACCGTGGTCGACAGGTATTGCGCTGGCAACATCTGGCAGGCCAGGAACTGGCGCCAGATCAGCTCGTAAAGCCGTTCTGCATCACGTTCCATGCCCGACAGCTTGCTTGGCTCGGTATTGGCGTCGGAGGGACGAATTGCTTCGTGAGCCTCTTGTGCGCCTTCCTTGCTGCTGTAGACATTCGGGTTTTCCGGCAGGTACTTCTTGCCGAACTCACCTTCAATATAGGTACGCGCCATCGCCACGGCATCAACCGAGAGGTTGGTGGAGTCGGTACGCATATACGTGATGTAGCCGGCTTCGTACAAACGCTGGGCCATCATCATGGTTTTCTTCACACCGAAGCCCAGGCGGTTACTCGCGGCCTGCTGCAGGGTGGAAGTGATGAACGGTGCCGACGGCTTGCTGCTGGTCGGTTTGTCTTCGCGCTTGACGATGCTGTAGCTGGAAGCCTTGAGCTTTTCCAGCGCGGCCATGGCCTGGGCTTCGTTGAGCGGCTTGAAGGCTTCACCTTTCTCACGGGCCACGTCAAAACGAACAGTCGCGCCCTTGGCGGTGCCGAGGTCGGCATGAACTTCCCAGTACTCTTCCGGGTTAAACGCGCGGATTTCACGCTCACGCTCGACCACCAGCTTCACGGCAACCGATTGCACGCGACCGGCGGACAGGCCACGGGCGACCTTGGCCCACAGCAGCGGCGAAACCATGTAACCCACCACGCGGTCGAGGAAGCGACGCGCCTGCTGGGCGTTTACTCGATCAATGTCCAGCTCGCCCGGTTTGGAGAAGGCTTCCTGGATGGCCTTCTTGGTGATTTCGTTGAACACCACGCGCTTGTAGCGGCTGTCGTCACCACCGATGGCTTCGCGCAGGTGCCAGGCAATGGCTTCCCCCTCGCGATCCAAGTCGGTTGCGAGATAGATGGTGTCAGCATCTTTGGCGAGTCGGCGCAGCTCTTCGATGACTTTTTCCTTGCCCGGGAGGATCTCGTACTTGGCTTTCCAGCCATGATCGGGATCGACACCCATGCGCGAGACCAGCTGCTTGCGCGCTTTCTCTTTCGGCGTGAGCACCGGACCTTCACCTGCGGCGGCCTTGCCGCGCTTGGCGGCAGGCTCTTTGCTGGCGCTAGCCGAACCGCTGGTGGGCAGGTCTCGGATATGGCCGATACTCGACTTCACCACGTATTGGTTACCCAGATACTTGTTGATGGTCTTGGCCTTAGCCGGGGATTCCACAATGACCAGCGATTTGCCCATGGATCAGAAAATTCCTGAATTCTAGAAGTGAAAGGCGGTTGGCGCCTGACGCGGCACCGCTATATATAGTGGCTACAAGGTGAGGTCAAGCGCAGGGTTCTGCGCGCACTCCCCTTATGGCTGCGGAAAAACGCTCGGTTCGGCTTGCACCAAAGCAAAGCGTGGCACCTGTTCGCCGTCAACCTCGACCGACTCCAGGAACATGCTCAAGGGGCGCACCCAAAAGCCGTAATCGCCATACAGGGCTTGGTAGAAGACCACTTCTTCTTCGGTTTCCGAATGCCGCGCAACAGCGAATACGCGGTACTGCGGACCTTTGTAATGTTCGTAGAGCCCAGGTTGTATCGGCATGGTTTGGCCCTCACTCAAATTTTTTCAAAATAAAAACAAAATAAATCCGGAAAAACAAAAACCGGGGCACTTGGCCCCGGCTTCCATCAGCGAAACGCTTAAACGCGTTCGAAGACGGTGGAGATGCCTTGGCCAAGACCAATGCACATGGTGGCTACCCCGAAGGTGCCGCCATTCTGCTTCATCACGTTCAGCAAAGTGCCGGAGATACGGGCACCGGAGCAACCGAACGGGTGACCCAGGGCGATCGCGCCGCCGTGCAGGTTAACCTTCTCGTTCATCTTGTCGAGCACTTTCAAATCTTTCAGCACTGGCAGCGCCTGTGCGGCGAAAGCTTCGTTGAGCTCGAAGAAGTCGATATCGTTGATACCAAGACCCGCGCGCTTCAGTGCTTTCTGCGTTGCCGGTACTGGACCATAGCCCATGATCGCCGGGTCCACACCTGCCACTGCCATCGAGCGAATCACCGCCATCGGCTGGATACCCAGGTCTTGGGCACGCTGCGCCGACATCACGATCATGCACGAAGCACCGTCGGTGATCTGCGACGAAGTACCGGCTGTCACGGTGCCGCCCTTCGGGTTAAACGCTGGCTTCAGAGCCGCCAGGCTTTCCAGGGTGGTTTCCGGACGAATGGTTTCGTCGTAGTCGAACAGTTTCAGGAAACCGTTCTCGTCGTAGCCCTGCATCGGGATGATTTCGTCTTTGAACTTGCCTTCCAGAGTCGCCTTGTGGGCGAGCTGGTGGGAGCGCACGCCAAAGGCGTCCTGTTGTTCGCGAGTAATGCCGTGCATTTTGCCGAGCATTTCCGCGGTCAGGCCCATCATGCCCGAGGCTTTCGCCGCATACAGGGACATGTGCGGGTTAGGATCGACACCGTGCATCATGCTCACGTGGCCCATATGCTCGACGCCCCCCACCACGAACACGTCACCGTTACCGGTCATGATCGCTTGCGCAGCGGTGTGCAGAGCACTCATCGACGAGCCACACAGACGGCTGACGGTCTGGCCGGCCGCGGTGTGCGGGATCTGCGTCATCAGGGACGCCATGCGGGCGATGTTCCAGCCCTGTTCCAGGGTCTGGTTCACACAGCCCCAGATCACGTCTTCAACTTCGCTCGGGTCGATCTTGACGTTGCGTTCCAGCAATTTACTGATCAGGTGCGCCGACATGTCTTCGGCACGGGTGTTGCGGTGCATGCCGCCCTTGGAGCGGCCCATCGGCGTACGACCGAAGTCGACAATCACGACGTCTCTAGGATTCAAGCTCATATACTTTCACTCTCGCTCTAGTGTGGGCGCTTAACCGAAGAAGCTCTGACCGTTTTTGGCCATTTCACGCAGCTTCGCGGTCGGGTGGTACAGCGCGCCCAAATCAGCGTACTGGTCAGCCAGGGCAACGAACTCTGCAACACCGATCGAGTCGATGTAGCGCAGCGCACCGCCACGGAATGGAGGGAAACCAATACCGTAGACCAGGCCCATGTCGGCTTCGGCGGCGGTTTCGACGATGCCGTCTTCCAGGCAACGCACGGTTTCCAGGCACAGCGGGATCATCATCCAGTTGATGATGTCTTCGTCAGTGACTTCGCGCTGTTCGAACACGATTGGCTTGAGCACTTCCAGTACCGAAGGATCGGCAACTTTCTTCTGCTTGCCGCGCTTGTCGGTCTCATAGCCGTAGAAGCCTTTGCCATTCTTCTGGCCCAGGCGCTTGGCTTCGTAGAGCACGTCGACGGCCGAACGGCGATCGTCCTTCATGCGGTCCGGGAAGCCTTCAGCCATGACGTCACGACCGTGGTGACCGGTGTCGATGCCGACCACGTCCATCAGGTACGCTGGGCCCATCGGCCAGCCGAATTTTTCCATGACCTTGTCGATGCGGACGAAGTCCACGCCGGCGCTGACCAGTTTGGCGAAACCGCCGAAGTACGGGAACAGTACGCGGTTGACCAGGAAGCCCGGGCAGTCATTGACGACGATCGGGTTCTTGCCCATTTTCTTGGCGTAGGCAACGGTGGTGGCAACGGCCACTTCGCTGGACTTCTCGCCACGGATCACTTCAACCAGCGGCATCATGTGCACCGGGTTGAAGAAGTGCATGCCGACGAAGTTTTCCGGACGCTTGAGGGCTTTGGCCAGCAAGGTGATGGAAATGGTCGAAGTGTTGGACGCGAGGATGGTGTCCTCTTTGACCTTGTCTTCAACTTCGGCCAGAACGGCTTGCTTGACCTTCGGGTTCTCGACAACGGCTTCGACGACCAGGTCGACGTGACCGAAATCGCCGTAGGACAGGGTCGGACGAATGCCATTGAGCACTTCGGCCATTTTCGCCGGGGTCATGCGGCCTTTATCAACGCGGCCCACCAGCAACTTGGCGGCTTCGGCCAGACCTTGCTCGATGCCGTGCTCGTTGATGTCTTTCATCAGGATCGGCGTACCTTTGGAGGCCGACTGATAAGCGATACCGCCACCCATGATGCCGGCGCCCAATACGGCGGCCTGCTTCACGTCTTTGGCGATTTCGTCGTAGGCCTTGGCCTTTTTCTTCAGCTCCTGATCGTTCAGGAACAGACCGATCAAACTCTGCGCGGCAGAGGTCTTGGCCAGTTTGACGAAACCGGCGGCTTCGACTTCCAGTGCCTTGTCGCGACCGAAGTTCGCGGCTTTCTGGATGGTCTTGATCGCTTCGACCGGTGCCGGATAGTTCGGGCCTGCTTGACCGGCCACGAAACCTTTGGCGGTTTCGAACGACATCATTTGTTCGATGGCGTTGAGCTTGAGTTTTTCGAGCTTCGGCTGACGCTTGGCCTTGTAGTCAAATTCGCCAGAGATGGCGCCCTTGAGCAGGTTCAGAGCCGCTTCCTGCAGTTTCTCCGGGGCGACCACGGCGTCGACAGCACCGACTTTCAGCGCGTCTTCAGCGCGGTTTTCCTTACCGGCGGCAATCCACTCAATGGCGTTGTCGGCACCGATGATGCGCGGCAAACGCACAGTACCGCCGAAGCCTGGGTAGATGCCCAGCTTGACTTCCGGCAGACCGATTTTGGCGGTATTGGCCATGACGCGAAAATCTGCCGCCAGACACATCTCCAGACCGCCACCCAGTGCGATGCCATTGATAGCGGCGACAGTCGGGACGTTGAGGTCTTCGAAATCGCTGAAAATCTTGTTGGCTTCGAGGTTACCAGCGACAAGCTCTGCATCCGGCAGCTTGAAGTTGTCGACGAATTCGGTGATGTCGGCGCCGACGATGAACACGTCCTTGCCACTGCTGACGATCACACCCTTGATCGAAGCATCTGCCTTGATGGTGTCTACGGCCTGACGCAGTTCGTTCAGGGTAAGACGGTTGAACTTGTTGACGGACTCACCCTTGAGGTCGAATTTCAATTCGACGATGCCACTTTCAAGAGCCTTAACCGTGATGGCTTTACCTTCGTAAATCATCAACTGATCTCCACGATATGGAAGCTGAACAGTACACGTCGGACGCAGGCGACTGGCTCGGCAAGGACGTTTATCGTCGATGCTACGCCAATTCACCCGGCACACCCGCCAACGCGATAGTCGGGATTCTGTAGGAGCGCTCTGTAATACAAACGCTCAATTCATACGCCCGTTTGATTTGGGTATGTCACCTTCACGGAATTTCCGGCAATTGTCAATCGCCCAAAATACTGGTTGAAACGCGACTTTCCGGTCACTTCCGTACCACGAAGCCCTGCAACACGCTCATGCATGTGAGGCCATTCATAGAATCAATAGTTAGAAAAGTCGCCCTAATTACCGGCAGCCTGTGTTTAACAAGCTACGCTGGCGGGACCCTGAAGAAAAAATTTGAACGCTTTGACGAATGCCCAGCGTAAGATCAGCCACACAGAATTACCGGCCTGCCTGGCCAACCTCAGCCCGATGATGATGTCGGGCTTTTTATTGCCTGCTACGGATCGGGTTTCAGGCGAGCGCTTTGAGCGTGGCATCGATCTGTTGCAGAACCTCGGCCTCGCCCTTCTCGCCCCAATACAAGGCAATCATTTGCTTGTCTGCTTCGACCTTGTAGACGTTGGCAGGCAATTTTTCTAAATGATTCAGCAGCATTCCATCCTCACAGATCTCCTGCCACTGATTGACCCACACACCCGGCGCCTTCTGCCAGTAACTCCAGCACGCCGGTCGCGTGCCACGGCGCGGCCGATGGTACTGCGCGCAAGGGCTCGGCGGCTCCTCGCTCAGCCAGTGCGGCCATTCCTGGGGCGCCAGCTGCATGGCCAGGCCAATGCGCCGCGCCTCCATGCGCAGGGCCATGCGCCCGCTCTGAGTACGAGAGGGTCGTAACCAGGCCAGCGGGCTCAAGACCACCAGCAGGATTGACACCACTATCCAGACCGTCATATCTGTACTCCCGATTCTTGATGAGCCCATTGAGTCACTTTGAAACCAATGCGCTTGAAACCAGCCATACTTACCAATATTGCAATCCTCAGGAGGAGCACCTCATGCCCTACAACCACATTCTGGTCGCTGTAGACCTAACGGAAGAGTGCGATCCTGTCATCCACCGGGCTCGCGAGCTCTCGGTGAGCAATGGCGCAAAGCTGTCCCTGGTGCATATCGTCGAACCGATGGCCATGGCCTTTGGCGGCGACGTGCCGATGGACCTTTCCCAGTTGCAGCAGCAACAATTCGATCAGGCCAAAGAGCGCCTTGAACGATTGATCGTGAAATACCCGGAACTCTCCAAGGAATACAGTCACTTGACCTACGGCCAGCCGCGCCAGGAGATTCACCACCTCGCCAAGGAGCAAACGTGCGACCTGATCGTGGTGGGCAGTCATGGCCGACACGGCTTGGCACTGCTGCTGGGCTCGACTGCCAATGACGTGCTGCATGGTGCGCCCTGCGATGTGCTGGCAGTGCGCCTGATCAAAAGCTGATAACACGGAACAATGTGGGAGCGGGCTTGCTCGCGAAAGCGGCGTGACAGTCGACATCTTTGTTGAATGTTAAGCAGCCTTCGCGAGCAAGCCCGCTCCCACAGTGAATCTATGTCGGCCAGTAGATCGCATTTCATACGAAAAGCCCGGCGCTCATCACTGAACGCCGGGCTTTTTTATCGCCGGATCAATCAGGCATCCAGCTCGGCCCAGCGCTCGACCATCACGTCGAGTTCAGCCTGCAACTGCTCCAACTGAGTGATCACTGCTGCTGTCTCCGTAGCAGGGCGCTGATAGAAACCGGCATCCGCCATCTGCGCTTCAACCACCGCGATCTGCTGCTCCATGGCTTCGATCTGACTCGGCAACATTTCCAGCTCACGCTGCAACTTGTAGCTGAGCTTCTTCTTTGCCACCGGCGCCTCTACTACCGCAGCGACTGGCGCTGGTTCAGCAGTGACGACAGCCGAGTTCAGGTCGGCCTTGCCGGACTTGCTCTCGGTCACGCCCAACAGGCGCGGCGAGCCGCCCTGACGCAGCCAGTCCTGATAACCACCGACGTATTCGCGAACCTTGCCCTCGCCTTCGAAGACCAGGGTGCTGGTGACCACGTTGTCGAGGAATGCCCGGTCGTGGCTGACCATCAGGACAGTACCGTTGAAGGTCAACAGGACCTCTTCCAGCAACTCGAGGGTTTCCACGTCCAGGTCGTTGGTCGGTTCGTCGAGTACCAGCAGGTTCGCCGGCTTACTGAACAGTTTGGCCAGCAACAGACGGGCACGCTCACCACCGGACAGCGCCTTGACCGGCGTGCGGGCACGCTGCGGGCTGAACAGGAAGTCGCCGAGGTAGCTCAGCACATGGCGGCTCTGACCATCGATATCGATAAAGTCGCGACCTTCGGCCACGTTGTCGATCACGGTCTTTTCCAGGTCCAACTGATGGCGCAACTGGTCGAAGTAGGCCACGTCGATGCGCGTCCCCTCTTCCACTTTGCCGCTGGTCGGTTGCAGACCGCTGAGCATCAGTTTCAGCAGCGTGGTCTTGCCGGTACCGTTGGCGCCAAGCAGACCGATACGGTCGCCGCGCGTCAGGACCATCGAGAAATCCTTGATCAGGAACGGGCCACCCGGATGAGCGAAGCTCACGTTCTCGAGGACCATCACCTGCTTGCCGGACTTGTCAGCAGTGTCCAGCTGAATGTTGGCCTTGCCGGTGCGCTCACGACGCTCGCTACGCTCAACGCGCAGGGCTTTCAGGGCGCGGACGCGGCCTTCGTTACGGGTGCGGCGAGCCTTGATGCCCTGGCGGATCCAGACTTCTTCCTGGGCCAGTTTCTTGTCGAACAGCGCATTGGCAGTTTCTTCAGCAGCCAGAGTCGCCTCTTTGTGCACGAGGAAACTGGCGTAGTCGCCGTTCCAGTCGATCAGACCGCCACGATCCAGTTCCAGGATGCGGGTCGCAAGGTTCTGCAGGAATGAACGGTCGTGCGTGATGAACAGCACGGCGCCCTGGAAATCCTTCAGCGCTTCTTCGAGCCAGGCAATGGCGCCAATGTCCAAGTGGTTGGTCGGTTCGTCGAGCAACAGCAGATCCGGTTCGGAAACCAGGGCCTGAGCCAGCAGGACGCGGCGACGCCAGCCGCCGGACAATTCGGCGAGGGTCTTGTCGGCCGGCAGTTGCAAGCGGCTCAAGGTGCTATCGACCAATTGCTGCAAGCGCCAGCCGTCGCGGGCTTCGAGGTCGTGCTGGACGTGCATCAGCTTGTCCAGGTCGGCGTCGGTGACGATATTCTGGCTCAGGTGGTGATACTGCGCGAGCAGCTCGCCAACACCGTCCAGGCCTTCGGCAACCACGTCGAACACGGTCCGCTCGTCGGCTACCGGCAATTCTTGCGGCAATTCGCCAATTTTCAGGCCAGGTGCGCGCCAAACAGAGCCGTCATCAGGCTTCTGGTCGCCCTTGACGAGCTTCATCATGCTGGACTTTCCAGTGCCGTTGCGGCCGATGATGCACACCCGCTCACCACGGGCGATCTGCCAGGACACCTTGTCCAACAACGGCATAGCGCCGAAAGCAAGGGACACATCGCTGAATTTGAGCAGGGTCATGAGCTTCTCCAAAAACCGGGCGCGCATTCTACCTGACTTGAGGCTTCAGAAGGCCGGCAATTTCAATGTCGAAGCACTCTGCACAACAATTGTTGCGAACTTGTGCCGACAGCTCGGCAAAGCTTTCGCCCGCTGCTGGCAAAAGGCTAAGCTACAGACAATTCAGTGCCGCTCTCGCCGGCACTTGTCATGATTTCTCTGCCCGGACGTCTCATGCGCAGTCGCCTTTTCAATCTTTTTTCGTGTTTGCTTCTTACAGCCGCTGCCGCTCAATCCGCCCAGGCGGTGGACCTGTCCACCCAACGCCAGTACTACGATGAAGCCAAGCGCGCCTTGGCCAAAGGCGATTCCGGACCTTATTTCCGTTACAGCCAGGCTCTGAGCGATTATCCGCTGGAGCCCTATCTGGCTTATGACGAACTGACCGCACGCCTGAAAACCGCAAGCAACGCCGAAATCGAGAAATTCCTCGCCGAACACGGTGACCTGCCCCAAGCCAACTGGATGAAGTTACGCTGGCTGCGCTGGCTGACCGAACGCGGCGATTGGGCAACCTTCGTTAAATATTATGACCCCAAGCTCAATTTCACCGAGCTGGACTGCCTGAACGCGCAGTATCAGATCAGCCATAACCGCAAGGCTGAAGGCTACGCCAACGCCGATAAACTCTGGCTGACCGGTAAAACACAACCCGACGCTTGCGATGCTGTGTTCGGCATGTGGGCCGCCGATGGTCAACTGACTGAACAGAAACGCTGGGAACGCACCAAGCTCGCCGCCCAGGCACGCAACTATCCGCTGGCCAACAGCCTGATCAATGGCCTGACGACACTCGCCCCGCGCGGTCGATTGCTGGTGGATGTGGCGCAGAAACCCGAGCTGCTCAATCAGCCGTCGCGCTTCACCCCGGCGGATGAACCGATGTCCGACATCGTCAGCCTCGGCCTGCGCCGCCTGGCCCGTCAGGATCCGGACAAGGCCATGGCCCTGCTCGACGGTTACGCCAGCAGCATGCACTTCTCCCGCGACGAAAAAGTCGCGATTGCCCGGGAAATCGGGCTGACCCTCGCTCGACGTTTCGACAGCCGCGCGCTGGACGTAATGACCAAATACGACCCGGAGCTGCGGGACAACACCGTTTCCGAATGGCGTTTACGCCTGCTGTTGCGCCTGGCCCGTTGGGACGATGCCTATGAGCTGACCCGCCGCCTGCCTCAGGACTTGGCCACCACCAACCGCTGGCGTTACTGGCAAGCTCGCAGCCTGGAGCTGGCGCAGCCACAGAATCCGCAAGCGCAGACGCTGTATAAGGGCCTGGCTCGCGAGCGCGACTTCTACGGTTTCCTGGCGGCTGATCGCTCTCAATCCCCTTATTCGCTGAACAACAAACCGCTGGTACTCAGCCAGGCGCTGATCAACAAGGTGCGCAATACTCCGGGCGTCCGACGCGCCCTGGAATTCCATGCCCGCGGGCAGATCGTCGACGGTCGTCGCGAGTGGTACCACGTCAGCCGGCACTTCAGCCGTGACGAAATGGTCGCCCAGGCGAAACTGGCTTACGACCTGAAATGGTATTTCCCGGCGATCCGCACCATCAGTCAGGCGAAATACTGGGACGACCTGGATATTCGCTTCCCGATGGCCCACCGCGAAACCCTGGTCCGTGAAGCCAAGGTCCGTGGCCTGCATTCGAGTTGGGTATTCGCCATCACCCGCCAGGAAAGCGCTTTCATGGCCGATGCACGCTCCGGCGTCGGTGCTAGCGGCCTGATGCAACTGATGCCCGGCACCGCCAAGGAAACCGCGCGCAAGTTCAACATTCCCCTCGCATCGCCGCAGCAAGTGTTCGATCCAGACAAGAACATCCAGCTCGGCGCCGCTTACCTGAGCCAGGTCCACAGCCAGTTCAATGGCAACCGTGTCCTCGCCTCCGCCGCCTACAACGCCGGCCCCGGCCGCGTACGTCAATGGCTGCGTGGCGCCGATCACCTGAGCTTCGATGTGTGGGTGGAAAGCATCCCGTTCGACGAAACCCGACAGTACGTGCAAAACGTGCTGTCGTACTCGGTGATCTACGGCCAGAAGCTCAACTCACCACAGCCGCTGGTGGATTGGCATGAGCGGTATTTCGACGATCAATAATCTGTAGGCGCTGTCGCAGGCTGCGATCTTTTTCCGTCGCTGTAAAAAATGCCCGCCTCTTTCAAGGCGGGCATTTTTGTTTGCAGCTCAAAGCACTCACTGATTTTCACCGGACCGATCCCTTCGAGAGCCCGAAGCAATTTCGCTACTTGATCGGTTACTGGGTCGCTCTTCTTTGATGGGAATCGAAAAGATCGTCCCGAACCAACAGTGTCTACGCTCGCAGATCGGTTTCGACTTTGCCGTCATTGAACTGCAACGCCGCCAGCCGTGCATACAGTGCATTACTTGCAATCAACTCCTGATGCGTCCCCACTGCCACCAGTTTTCCTTGGTCCATCACCGCGATCCTGTCAGCGTTTTTCACTGTGGCTAACCGATGGGCGATGACCAGCGTGGTGCGGTTTTTCATCAGGCTGGGCAGGGCTTGCTGGATCAGGTGCTCGCTTTGGGCGTCAAGGGCGCTGGTGGCTTCGTCCAGCAGCAGGATCGGCGCGTCCACCAGTAGCGCCCGGGCGATGGCCAGGCGTTGGCGTTGCCCGCCGGATAAACCGAGACCCGCGTCGCCGAGGTGAGTCTGGTAGCCGTTGGGCATTTGCTCGATGAAGTCGTGGGCGTAGGCGATTTTCGCGGCTTCCTGGACTTGGGCCAACGTCGCCGTCGGGTGACCGTAGCGAATGTTCTCTTCGATACTGCCGAAGAACAACGCCGGGGTTTGCGAGACAAGGGCGAAGCAGCGACGCAGGTCCAGAGGATCGAGTTGGGTCAGCGGCACACCGTCCAGCAGGATGCGTCCTTCGGCTGGGTCGTAAAAGCGCAACAGCAGGTCATACACCGTCGACTTGCCAGCACCGGACGGTCCGACCAATGCCAGGGTTTCGCCGGCGTTGATCGTCAGATTCAAACCATCGACAGCATAGCTTTGCGGACGCGACGGGTAGGAAAAGCGCACATCGTGCAGTACCAGATCGCCCTTTACCCGTTCAGGCAAAGTCACCAGGCCCTGGGTCGGTGGCTGGATGATGTTTTCCGAGCGTAACAACTCGGCAATCCGCTCCGCCGCCCCCGCCGCTCGCTGCAGTTCACCAATCACTTCACTCAACGTGCCGAAGGCACCGCCGACGATCAGGCTGTAAAAGACAAACGCTGCCAGCTCGCCCGCGGAAATCCGGCCGGCGATGACATCCATGCCCCCGACCCAGAGCATCACCCCGACCGCGCCCAACACCAGCAGGATCACCAGGGTAATCAACCAGGCTCGCTGGAAGATGCGCTTGCGGGCAGTGTTGAACGCCTCTTCCACGGTCGTGGCAAAACGCTGCTCGTCCTGAACCTGATGGTTGTAGGCCTGCACGGTTTTGATCTGACTCAGGGTTTCAGAGACATAGCTGCCGATATCGGCAATCCGGTCTTGGCTCAGACGCGACAGGGTGCGCACCCGGCGACCAAAAATCAGGATCGGCGCGACCACCAGCGGCAACGCGACCACCACGATGCTGGTGAGTTTGGGGTTGGTGATAAACAGCAAGACTATCCCGCCGATCACCATCAGCCCATTACGCAGGAACAGCGACAGCGAAGAGCCGATTACCGATTGCAACAGCGTGGTGTCGGCGGTCAGCCGCGACTGGATCTCGGAGCTGCGGTTGTCTTCATAGAACCCCGGATGCAGGTAGACCAGATGGTTGAACACCCGTCGGCGGATGTCGGCGACGACGCGCTCGCCGATCCACGACACCAGGTAAAACCGCGCAAAGGTGCCAATCGCCAGACCGACCACCAGCAGCATGAACACACCGATGGATCGGTTGAGCAAATGCGGCGACTGGGTCATGAAACCCTGGTCCACCAACAGGCGAATCCCCTGCCCCATGGACAAGGTGATGCCGGCAGTGACGATCAACGCCAGCAAGGCCCCCAAGGCCGGCCAGCGATAAGGCGCGAGGAAACGGCTGGCCAGACGAATGGCGCGGCGGTGACGGGAAGAGAGCATGAAGATCATCCGATGGCGCAACCAATGGCTTTAACTCGACCAAGCCTACACCGCCCAACGGGATTGAACGCGGTAAATCATAATGAGTCAGGTTAATTATGACCGCCAAGACTAGTGGCTAGAGATTATTGGTCTAAAGTCCGGGTGGAAACGTCAGGGTATTTCTGATGGACTGAAGATGCCGACCTGAAAGATCGCAGGGAGTTGTCACAGCCCGGTCACCTGGCGGTTCTACAGTAAGCACACAACCTGATGAGGAGACAGGCCATGTCCTTGCAAAACAGCAGCGATGACAAGATTCCAGTGATCCGCACGCAGCCAGACCAGTCTCTGGGTTGCTCGATTATTGATAAGGATGGGCACGAAGTACCGATCACTGAAAACATGATCCAGGACGCTTGCCGCGAACTGGAGAAGCGATTGGTCAAGCCTGCCGAACAAGAGTGATGTAGCCACCGTCTTCTTGACCCGGCTCTTTTAGCCGGGTTTTTTATGGGTGCCTTTTGAGGGTGCTGCGCGCCCTATCGCGGGCAAGCCCGTTCCCACAGGATTACCGCGATTTCAAAATTGACGCATGACCTGTGGGAGCGTGGCTTGCCCGCGATAAGGCCAACGCGGTACTCAGACAGCCGAAGCCCCCAACGCCGCCACGATCCGCTGCAACGCTGGCGAATCCCCCTCGATCCGCACCTTCAACCCATCGATCTCACGCCGTAGCGGGTAATGCTTGCGCAGTGCATCGAACGCCGCACGCTGCTCGCTCACATTGCCTACAAGGCTGCGACGGAAATTCGCATCGTCACGGCGTGGGTCGTATACGCCACGGCACAACATCGCCAGCGCCCAGGCTGGATCGCTGTCGGCGTTCAACGTCACCGCCGACAACCACGGTGCCGGCAGCAAATCGTTCAGGTGGACCTGTTCCGGTTGCCCAAGGAACTCACAAAGCGCCTGATAGATCTGCGCCGTCCCGCGCTGTCTGCCGTCGAGGCTGTAACCCGCGATGTGCGGCGTCGCCAGCACACACAACTCGGCCAATGCCACATCGACCTCAGGCTCCCCCTCCCAGACATCCAGCACCGCTTGCAGGTCTTCACGTTCCAACAGCACCTGGCGCAGAGCGGCATTGTCGATGACCGGGCCACGACTGGCGTTGATCAGCCAAGTGCCGGGCTTGAGTTGATTCAAGCGGGTTTTATCGAACAGATGCCAGGTCGCCTGTGGGCCTTGCTTGTCCAGCGGAGTGTGCAGACTGATGACGTCGCATTGCTCGATGATCTGCTCGAGGCTGACGTAATCGCCCCCTTCGGCCGCTTGCCTTGGGGGATCGCAGACCAGCACGTTCCAGCCCAGACCTTGCAGAACCTTGACCAGCCGCCCGCCCACTTCACCGGCACCGACCACACCGTAGGTGCGTTGAGTCAGGTCGGTACCTTCGATTTCGGCCAGGGTCAACAGACTGCCCAGCACGTAATCGACCACACCCCGGGCATTGCAGCCTGGGGCGCTGGACCAGGTAATGCCGGCCTGTTGCAAGTAATCCAGATCCAGGTGATCAGTGCCGATGGTGCAGGTGCCGACAAAGCGTACCTTGCTGCCTTCAAGTAATGCGCGGTTGACGTTGGTCACCGACCGCACCAACAGCACATCGGCCTGCTCGACAGTGGCGCGGTCGATGGCACGTCCCGGCACCCGGCGGATTTCACCGAAACCTGCGAAGAAGGCATCGAGCAGCGGGATATTTTCGTCGGCAACAATCAACATGGCAGGCTCCTTTGGCGGATCGGCAGTTTAGGCGTAGATGACCGTGATGGGCCAGCGGGCATTGTTCGTATTGATGTGAAGGGCAACACGGGCCCTGTGGCGAGGGAGCTTGCTCCCGTCCGGCTGCGAAGCAGTCGTAAAGACTGATGCCGCGGTGTGCCTGAAGGAAATGGGTTGCTGATTTTGGGGCTGCTACGCAGCCCAGCGGGAGCAAGCTCCCTCGCCACAGGAATGTCGAAACAAGCTGATTACAAATCCCTAACACAGAACTTTTCCTGACCACTGCGTCAAGGCGTAGAATGCGCCGCCTTGCGCATCAAAATCTTCTGGACGTTTCGCCCTTGAATTCCGTGACTGACCACCCAGCCGCTATTTCCCTCAATCGCCCGGCCCGGGTTCGCCTGGAGCTGAAAAACCTGCTTGGCCTGGCGTTGCCGATCATGATCGCGCAACTGGCGACCACCGCTATGGGCTTCGTCGATGCGGTGATGGCCGGCCGGGTCGGGCCTCGAGATCTGGCGGCCGTCGCGCTGGGTAACTCGATCTGGGTGCCGGTGTTTCTGCTGATGACCGGCACACTGCTGGCCACCACCCCGAAAGTCGCTCAGCGCTTCGGCGCCGGCACGCACAGCGAGATCGGCCCGATCGTACGCCAGGCGTTGTGGTTGGCGCTGGTGGTGGGTTTGATGGCGACCGGCATGCTGTTCAGCGCCGAACCGATCCTGCACATCATGAAGGTCGACCCCGAGCTGATCGGCCCATGCATGCAGTATCTGCACGGCATCGCCAGCGGCCTGCCCGCCGTCGCGCTCTATCACGTGCTGCGCTGTTTCAGTGATGGCCTGGGTCGCACCCGCCCGGCCATGGTCCTTGGCCTGTGCGGGCTGGCGCTGAACATTCCACTCAATTACATCTTCATCTACGGCCACTTTGGTGTGCCGGCCATGGGCGGGGTCGGCTGCGGCTGGGCCACGGCGATCGTGATGTGGGTGATGGCGTTGGGCATGGCCGGCTGGGAGCGCTGGGCGCCGGCCTATCAGTCGAGCCAGTTGTTCAGCCGTTTCGACTGGCCGCAGTGGTCGGTGATCAAGCGTCTGCTGGGCATCGGCCTGCCAATCGGTATCGCGGTGTTCGCCGAGTCGAGCATCTTCGCCGTGATCGCCCTGCTGATCGGCAGCCTCGGCGCCACCGTGGTCGCCGGGCACCAGATTGCGCTGAACTTCAGCTCGCTGGTGTTCATGATCCCCTACTCCCTGGGCATGGCCGTGACCGTGCGTGTCGGCCAGGCACTGGGCCGTGAGGAACCACGCGAAGCCCGCTTCGCCGCCGGTGTCGGCATGGGCACTGCCCTGGCTTATGCGTGCCTGTCGGCGAGCATGATGTTGTTGCTGCGCGAACCCATCGCTGCGATTTACACCGCCGACCCGACAGTGATTCAGGTGGCCGCGATGCTGATCGTGTATTCGGCGCTGTTCCAGTTTTCCGATGCGATCCAGGTGACGGCGGCAGGCGCACTGCGTGGCTATCAGGACACGCGGGTGACGATGATCCTGACGCTGTTCGCGTACTGGGGGATTGGTTTGCCGGTGGGTTACGCCTTGGGCCTGACCGACTGGCTCGGTGCACCGAGCGGCCCGAGCGGGCTGTGGCAGGGTTTGATCGTAGGCTTGAGTTGCGCGGCGCTGATGCTGTCGATCCGCCTGACGCGCAGTGCACGCAAGCGGATCCGCATCAGTCGTTCAGCGGGTTAAGCGAGTTTCTTGCGGATCCAGTAGAGGTAGGTGCCTGCCTCTTCATGCTGCGCGACCAGTTCGTGGTCGAGAAACACGCAAAACTTCGGAATGTCGCGACGGGTCGACGGGTCGGTGGCGATCACCTTCAGCAGGCCGCCTGGCACCAGATCTCGGATGTGCTGGTGCAGCATCATCACCGGTTCCGGGCAATTGAGGCCAGTGGCGTCGAGGGTGCCGTCGACCGGCGTATCGATCATTTCACTCATGGTTTACTCCTGAAACTTGCCGGCATTGTCGCGCATTGCCGGGTGTTCGGTCACCTGTGGCAGAACGCCGCCGCCCTGTAGGAGCGAGGCTTGCCCGCGAAGGCCGCGCTGCGGTGTATCTATGGGACCGCGCTGCAGCCTTCGCGGGCAAGCCTCGCTCCTACAGGGGGGTGGTGTAGCTTAACGGGACTTGGGTTTCTTTACGTCGAGCCGGCGAAGGTGGCAGGTCACTTCCTCACGGTCGTGATACAGCTGCTTACAGCCGATCTCGACCCGAATGCCCCGCGCCTTGAACCCGTCGGCAATACGTTCCAGCAAGCGCTTCACTTCGGCATATCGCTGCTTCATCGGCAGCTTGAGGTTGACCACTGCTTCCCGGCAATGCCCATCGCCGATCCATTCTTCCAGCATCGCCGCGTTGCGCGCCGGTTTCTCGACGATGTCGCAGACCATCCAGTCCACCGGTTGCTTGGGCTTGAAGGTGAAACCGTCAGCCATCAAATGCTGCACCAAACCGGTGTCCATCAGGCTTTCGGCCATCGGGCCGTTGTCGATGGCGGTCACCAGCATGCCGCGGTTGACCAGTTGCCAGGTCCAGCCACCGGGTGCGGCGCCGAGGTCGACACCGGTCATGTCGCTGTGCAGGCGCTCGTCCCACTGATCCCGAGGGATGAAATGGTGCCAGGCCTCTTCCAGCTTGAGGGTCGAACGGCTCGGCGCTTCACGCGGGAATTTCAGGCGTGGAATACCCATTGGCCACATCGCCGAATTGTTCGATTCCGCCAGGCCCATGAACACTTCGCGGCCACTCTTGAAGGTCAGCAGCAGGCGTGGCTTGTGGGCGTCTTCCACCAGTTTGCCGGCCGCCATCAGCGCCTTGCGCAGGTGGCCTTCGAATTTCTTGCAGAAGTTCGACAGTTCCTTGCCATCGTTGGTGTCGACCATTTCCAGCCACAGGCTGCCGCACAGAGGGAAATCCGCCATGTGCGCGAGGATCACGCTGATACGGTCGGTTTCCGGCAGATCGATGAAGATCCCGCGAGCCCACTGGCGCGGGAAGATCAGATCGGCGAAGCGCTGGCCACGCATCAGGCGCTCGGCGCCGTCTTCTTCGGTGCAGATAAATTCGGCGCAGGCGCTGGCGGTCTTGGCCTTGGCATAACCGGCCACGTTCAGCCGCGCGGCATGTTCGGAAATCTCGGAACAGACTTCGCTTTCGAAGCCCGGCCGGCAATGCATAAAGAGGGTGTTCATTCTTACTCCTGGGCAGATGGCGAGAAATTCAGCCACTGCGCGATGCCCAGACTTGCGTTGAAGCAAAGCCTGTCACGAAAACCGGCGCATGATAGCCGAGATCGGAACCTTGGACTTGCCCGTAGAGTCCAGTTATTAGCCTTAACGTATAAACAGGGCTAGGTTTAGAGCTCTGTCCTTCCCGTCAGTCCGTAGCCGTGCGGATTTAAAGGAGTCATTTCAATGCCGTCCCTCGATAGCCTGAAAACCCTTAAAACCTTACAAGTCGACGACAAGACCTATCACTATTTCAGCCTGCCCGAAGCCGCCAAAAGCCTGGGCGATCTGGACAAGCTGCCGATGTCGTTGAAAGTGTTGCTGGAAAACCTGCTGCGCTGGGAGGACGAAAAAACCGTCACCGACGCTGATCTCAAGGCGATTGCCGCCTGGCTCAAGGAGCGTCGCTCCGATCGCGAAATCCAGTACCGCCCGGCGCGGGTATTAATGCAGGACTTTACCGGCGTCCCCGCCGTGGTCGACCTGGCCGCCATGCGCGCCGCCATGGCCAAGGCCGGCGGCGACCCGCAGCGAATCAATCCGCTGTCGCCGGTGGACCTGGTGATCGACCACTCGGTGATGGTCGACAAATACGCCAGTGCAAGCGCCTTCGGACAAAACGTCGACATCGAAATGCAGCGCAACCACGAGCGTTACGCCTTCCTGCGCTGGGGTCAGAGCGCCTTTAACAATTTCAGCGTGGTGCCACCGGGCACCGGCATTTGCCACCAGGTCAACCTCGAGTATCTGGGCCGCACGGTCTGGACCAAGGACGAGGACGGTCGCACCTATGCCTTCCCCGACACCCTGGTTGGCACCGACTCTCACACCACCATGATCAACGGCCTCGGCGTGCTCGGCTGGGGCGTCGGCGGGATCGAAGCGGAAGCAGCGATGCTCGGCCAACCGGTGTCGATGCTGATTCCGGAAGTGATCGGTTTCAAACTCACCGGCAAGCTCAAGGAAGGCATTACCGCCACCGATCTGGTGCTGACCGTCACCCAGATGCTGCGCAAGAAAGGTGTGGTCGGGAAATTCGTCGAGTTCTACGGCGACGGCCTCTCCGACCTGCCGCTGGCCGACCGCGCCACCATCGCCAACATGGCCCCGGAGTATGGTGCCACCTGCGGCTTCTTCCCCGTGGACGAGGTGACACTGGAGTATTTGCGCCTGTCCGGCCGCACCCCGCAAACCGTGAAACTGGTGGAGGCCTACAGCAAGATCCAGGGCCTGTGGCGCCTGCCCGGCAAGGAGCCGGAGTTCACCGACAGCCTGGCCTTGGACATGGGCAGCGTCGAAGCCAGCCTCGCCGGGCCAAAACGCCCGCAGGACCGCGTCTCGTTGCCGAATGTCGGGCAAGCGTTCACTGACTTTCTCGGCCTGCAATTCAAACCGCCCAGCAAGGAAGAAGGTCGCCTCGAAAGTGAGGGTGGCGGTGGCGTCGCGGTGGGTAACGCCGATCTGATCGGCGAAGCGGATTACCACCACGAAGGGAGTACTTATCGGCTGAAAAACGGTGCGGTGGTGATCGCCGCGATCACCTCCTGCACCAACACCTCCAACCCCAGCGTGATGATGGCGGCCGGGCTGGTAGCGAAGAAAGCCGTGGAGAAAGGCCTGAAGCGCAAACCATGGGTCAAGAGTTCGCTGGCTCCCGGTTCGAAAGTGGTCACCGACTACTACAAGGCAGCGGGCCTGACCCAATACCTTGAGGAACTCGGTTTTGCGCTAGTCGGTTATGGCTGCACCACCTGCATCGGCAACTCCGGGCCGTTGCCGGAGCCGATCGAAAAAGCCATTCAGAAAGCCGACTTGACGGTTGCCTCGGTGCTCTCGGGCAACCGCAACTTTGAAGGTCGCGTGCATCCGCTGGTGAAAACCAACTGGCTGGCCTCCCCGCCTCTGGTCGTCGCCTATGCGTTGGCCGGGACGGTACGCATCGACATCAGCAGCGAGCCATTGGGCAACGACAAGGACGGTCACCCGGTTTATCTGCGAGACATTTGGCCAAGCACCAAAGAAATCGCCGACGCGGTAACTCAGGTGAACACCGCCATGTTCCACAAGGAGTACGCCGAAGTGTTTGCCGGCGACGAGCAGTGGCAGGCGATCGAAGTGCCACAGGCGGCGACTTATGTCTGGAACAACGATTCGACGTATATCCAGCATCCGCCATTTTTCGATGACATCGGTGGCCCTGCGCCGGTGGTCAAGGACGTCGAAGGGGCGAAAGTCCTCGCACTGCTTGGCGATTCGGTGACCACCGACCACATCTCCCCGGCCGGCAACATCAAGGCTGACAGCCCTGCCGGCCATTATTTGCGCGAGCAAGGGGTGGAACCGCGGGACTTCAACTCCTACGGTTCCCGTCGCGGCAACCATCAAGTGATGATGCGCGGCACCTTCGCCAACATCCGCATTCGCAACGAGATGCTCGGCGGCGAAGAAGGCGGCAACACAATTTATATGCCGACCGGGGAAAAGCTGCCAATCTACGACGCTGCCATGCGTTACCAGGCGTCGGGGACACCGCTGGTGGTGATCGCCGGGCAAGA
>NZ_AKJB01000150.1:0-37280 GCF_000282555.1 Pseudomonas sp. GM102
CGCTGGGTTGCGCAGCAGCCCCCAAACCATTCAACCGAGTTTTATCAGATACGCCCGACCAGCCGGGTTTACGACGGCTTCGCCGCCGAGCGGGAGCAAGCTCCCTCGCCACAAAATCTCGCTCCCACAGGGTTATGCGCTGTAGTGCTTTTCGCCCCACGCCAATAACCCTTGCAGCAATTCCCTGAGCACTACCTGCGTCGGCGCCGCCAAATCCGGGCGATACCGGAACGGCTCGAACTCTTCCATGTACTTGCACTGGCCTAACTCAAGTTGCACGGCATGGATGTTCTCGGCCGGGTTACCGTAGTGCCGAGTGATGTGCCCGCCCTTGAAACGACCGTTCAGCACATGGCTGTAATCGCCATGCCGTGCGCAGATGGCTTCCAGTTGGCTGGCCAATTGTGGATCGCAACTGGCGCCGTTGAAGGTGCCGAGGTTGAAGTCCGGCAGCTTGCCGTCGAACAGGTGCGGGATGATCGAGCGGATCGAGTGTGCATCGAACAGCAGCGCGTAGCCGAATTCGGCTTTCAGTCGCGCCAGCTCTTCCTGCAAGGTGCGATGGTACGGTGTCCAGATCTGTTCCAGATAAGTCGCGCGTTCTGTGGCCGAGGGCTCCATACCCTCACGGAACAATGGAATACCGTCGAACAATGTCGCTGGGTACAAACCAGTGGTGGCGCCGACATATAAAGGCTTGTCATCGGACGGTCGGTTCAGGTCGATGACAAATCGCGAGTACTCGGCGGCCAGCGTGCTGGCGCCCAGCTCGGCGGCGAAGTCGTAAAGCCTGGGGATGTGCCAGTCGGTGTCCGGCAGGCTTTTCGCGTCGGGAATCAACCCGGCTTCGACCGCCGGGGTCAGGCGCAGGCCGGCGTGGGGCATGCTGATCAGCAGCGGCACGCGGCCTTGTTTGAAGTTCAGAACCTTATCCACAACTGCTCTCCTAAACGCTTGTTTCGACGCCGTGACGCACGACGCGTTTTTCCAGGTCGCCGCCCAGCCAGTACGACAGGTCGGCTGGTCGATCAATCTGCCAGGCGACGAAGTCTGCGACTTTGCCGGCTTCCAGCGAACCGTGAGTCTCGGCCATGCCCAGCGCGGTGGCGGCATGAATCGTCGCGCCAGCCAGGGCCTCTTCCGGGGTCATGCGCAAGCAGGTGCAGGCCATGTTCAGCATCAAGCGCAACGACAGCGCCGGCGAAGTGCCCGGATTGAGGTCGCTGGCGATGGCGATTTTGACGCCGTGTTTGCGCAAGGCTTCCATCGGCGGCAATTGGGTTTCCCGCAGGAAGTAAAACGCGCCGGGCAGCAACACCGCGACCGTGCCGGACTTGGCCATGGCGATGGCGTCGTCTTCGGTCATGAATTCCAGATGATCGGCGGATAATGCGTGGTAACGCGCCGCCAGACTCGAACCGTGCAACGACGACAATTGCTCGGCATGCAGCTTCACCGGCAAACCGAGGTTCTGCGCGGCGACGAAAACCCGTTCGACCTGTTCCGGCGAAAACCCCAGGTATTCACAGAAAGCGTCCACTGCATCCACCAGCCCTTCGGCAGCCAGGGCCGGGAGCATTTCTGTGCAGATGTGATCGATGTAAGCATCGGCGCGGTCTGTGTATTCCGGCGGCAAGGCGTGGGCCGCCAGGCAGGTGCTGCGCACGCTGACTGGCAGCTCGGCGCCGAGACGACGAACGACCCGAAGCATCTTGCGTTCGTTGGCCAGGTCCAGGCCATAACCGGACTTGATTTCAATGCTGGTGACGCCATCGCGCATCAGGCTTTTCAGACGCTTGGCGGCGCTGGCGAACAACTCGTCCTCACTGGCGGCGCGGGTGGCGCGCACGGTGCTGGCGATACCGCCGCCGGCCGCTGCAATTTCTGCGTAGCTGACGCCTTGCAGACGCTGCTCGAACTCGCCGCTGCGGTTACCGCCGAACACCGTATGGGTGTGGCAGTCGATCAGGCCCGGCGTCACCCAGGCCCCGTCCAGGTCATTGACCGCCGGGTATTCGCCCGGCGGCAGTTCGCCGCGTGGACCAATCCACTCAATGTGCGCACCGGACGTCACGATGGCTGCATCCTCGATGATCGAGTAGACGCCTTGCGCCATGGTTGCAACGTGGCAGTGTTGCCAGAGCGTTTTCATCCTGGCCTCCGTTAGGTTATCGATGAGAAAAATCAGGGTCCCGTGCCACCAATGCGGCCTGGCCTGCCGCCGGTTTCACCCACGTCAGGTAGGCCAGCACCAGCAACACGATCCAGACCACGCCGACCATCAGTGCTGCCTGGGTGTCCGGGAAATAGCCCAGCACGCCGAAAATGAACAGCATGAAGGCAATCGCCGCCATTGGCGCATAGGGCCAGAACGGCACCGGGAATTTCAGTTGTGCGACCTGTTCGGCGCTCATGGAACGACGCATCGCCACCTGGGTGAACAGAATCATCAGCCAGACCCAAACCGTGGCAAAGGTCGCAACGGAGGCGATTAACAGAAAGACGTTTTCCGGAATCAGGTAGTTCAGCAACACGCCCAGCAGCAGTGCGCTGCTCATCACCACCACTGTCAGCCACGGCACACCATTGCGTGACAAGCGGGCAAAGCCTTTGGGGGCGTGCCCTTGCTGAGCCAGGCCATACATCATGCGACCCGCGCCGAAGATGTCACTGTTGATGGCCGACACCGCCGCCGAGATCACCACGATATTGAGGATGGTCGCCGCCGAACTGATACCCAGGTTGTCGAAAATCTGCACGAACGGGCTGCCTTGGCTGCCGATCTGCTGCCACGGAAAGATCGACATCAGCACCAGCATCGTCAGCACGTAGAACAACAAAATACGCAACGGTACGGCATTGATCGCCCGGGGCAGCACGCGCTGTGGGTCTTTGGCCTCACCAGCCGTTACGCCGATGATTTCAATACCGCCAAACGCAAACATCACCACGGCGAACGAAGCGATCAGGCCACCCACGCCATTGGGCATGAAGCCGCCATGGCTCCAGAGATTGCTGATGTCGGTCGCCTGGGCACCGGGGGCCGTGCTGATGCCGAACAGCATGATGCCGAAGCCACCCAGGATCATCGCAACGATGGCCGCGACCTTGAGCAGCGACAGCCAGAACTCCATTTCGCCAAAGACTTTGACGTTACACAGGTTCAAGCCGCCGACCACCGAAACGATGCCCAGGACCCAGATCCAACGATCGACTTCCGGAAACCAGAAGCCCATGTAAATACCGAATGCGGTGACGTCGGCCATACCGACGATGACCATTTCAAACGCGTAGGTCCAACCAAGAATGAAGCCCGCCATCGGCCCTAAATAGGTGCTGGCGTACTGGCCGAAAGAGCCGGCCACCGGGTTGTGCACCGCCATCTCACCGAGGGCGCGCATGACCATGAACACCGCCGCGCCACCGATCAGGTAAGCGAGCAGTACCGCAGGCCCGGCCATTTGAATGGCCGAAGCAGAACCGTAGAACAGCCCGGTGCCGATCGCCGACCCCAGCGCCATGAAGCGAATATGTCGGGCAGAGAGCCCGCGTTTCAAACCCTTTGCTGGCTGTTGCATTTCTCGTCCTTAATTATTTTTATTGGCGACATGATCGTTCCCACGCTCTGCGTGGGAATGCAGCCCCGTGACGCTCTGCGTCACTGGACGCGGAGCGTCCCAAGAGGCATTCCCACGCGGAGCGTGGGAACGATCATCAGAGAAGGAGTCGTTACAGGCTAGGCAACAACTTCGCCGAAACCAGCTCGTTCAGGCAACGAGTCGCCAGAAGCTCGCTAGCAGCATTGATGTCTGGCGCAAAGAACCGATCCTTCTCATAGAACGGCACTTCGGCACGCAGAATGGCACGAGCCTTTTCCAGTTTCGTCGAGGTCTTCAGCCCCTCACGCAGGTCGAGGCCCTGAGCCGCCGCCAGCCACTCCACTGCCAGAACACCACGCGTGTTTTCCGCCATTTCCCACAGACGCTTGCCCGCCGCCGGAGCCATCGACACATGGTCTTCCTGGTTTGCGGAAGTTGGCAGGCTGTCCACCGAGTGCGGATGAGACAGCGCCTTGTTCTCGCTAGCCAGTGCGGCAGCGGTCACCTGGGCGATCATGAAGCCGGAGTTCACGCCACCATTGGCCACCAGGAACGGCGGCAGTTGCGACATGTGCTTGTCCATCATCAGCGAAATGCGGCGTTCGCTCAGGGAACCGATTTCGGCGATGGCCAGGGCCATGTTGTCGGCAGCCATGGCCACTGGTTCGGCGTGGAAGTTACCACCGGAGATCACATCGCCTTCAGCGGCGAACACCAACGGGTTGTCGGAAACGGCGTTGGCTTCGATGGCCAACACTTCGGCAGCCTGGCGGAACTGGGTCAGGCAGGCGCCCATGACTTGCGGCTGGCAGCGCAGGGAGTACGGGTCCTGGACCTTTTCGCAGTTCTGGTGCGAGTCAGACACTTCGCTGCGCTCGCCCAGCAGATCGCGGTAAGCGGCAGCGGCATCGATCTGGCCTTTCTGGCCACGAGCGGCGTGGATGCGTGCGTCGAACGGCGAGCGCGAACCCAGCACGGCTTCAACAGTCATACCACCAATGGCCAGGGCGCCAGCGAACAGGTCTTCACCTTCGAACAGACCACGCAACGCGTAAGCGGTGGACACCTGAGTACCGTTGAGCAGCGCCAGACCTTCTTTCGCGGCCAGGGTCAACGGGGTCAGACCGGCGACCTTCAGCGCTTCGGTGGCTTCCATCCACTCGCCTTTGTAGCGCGCCTTGCCTTCGCCCAGCAGCACCAGCGACATGTGCGCCAAGGGCGCCAAGTCACCGGAGGCACCGACCGAACCTTTCAATGGAATGTGCGGGTAAACCTCGGCATTGATCAGAGCGATCAGTGCATCGATCACCACGCGACGGATACCCGAGAAGCCACGGCTCAGGCTGTTGACCTTGAGCACCATGACCAGTCGAACCAGCGCGTCGCTGATCGGCTCGCCGACACCGGCGGCGTGGGACAAAACGAGCGAGCGCTGGAGGTTTTCCAGATCTTCGCTAGCGATACGGGTCGAAGCCAGCAGGCCGAAACCGGTGTTGATGCCATAAGCGGTGCGGTTCTCGGCGAGGATCTGTTCCACGCAGGCAACGCTGGCTTCGATCTGGGCCGAGGCACTGTTGTCGAGGGTGATTTTGACCGGTTGCTGATAAACATCACGCAGTTGGGCAAGGCTCAGTTGGCCGGGAATCAAATTAAGCGCAGTCACATTCATTCTCCTTTTGAGAGTTTTTTATTAACTAACCAGACGCTCCGGAAATTTCCGTTGTCCGTCGCTTCCCGACTTTTTGAGAGGGGCTGGCGCCTTGGCACGCTGGTGTTGTGGATTTCAGTTCAGGTTCGGTAAAGCCTTGTGCAACAAAATCGGGTCTTTCAAAACACTGGCAGCGGCAGCAATGTCCGGTGCCAGCCAGCGGTCCTGATCGTAGGCCGGAACTCGTTCACGCAGCAGACGCCACGCGGTATCAGTGCCAGCGCCAAAGCGTTGTTCTTTGAGGAATTCAAAAGCCTGGGATGCCAGCAAATATTCAATGGCGAGGATCTGCGTGCAGTTTTCCAACGCGCGATGCAGCTTCAGCGCCGCGTTGGTGCCCATGCTCAAGTGGTCTTCCTGCAAGCCCGAGGTAACGTAGTTGTCGAGCACCGCCGGTTGCGCCAACTGGCGATTTTCCGCACACAGGGACGCGGCAACGTACTGGACGATCATCATCCCGGAATTCACCCCGGGATTGGCCACCAGAAACGCCGGCAGACCGCTGACGTGCGGGTTGATCAAGCGGTCCAGGCGACGCTCGGCGATGGAGCCGATTTCGGCCATGGCGATCGCCAGCAAATCCGCCGCCAATGCCACTGACTGACCGTGCGGGTTGGCCTGGGACATCACCCGGAAGTTGTCCGGCGTGCCCAGCAGCATCGGGTTGTCGGTGACAGAGTTGAGTTCGGTTTCGATCTGCTTTTTCGCGTGTTCAAGTTGATCGCGAGCGGCGCCGTGGACTTGCGGGATCGAACGGATGCTCAACGCATCTTGAGTGCGAATACCTTTGCTGCTGGCAATCACTTCACTGCCGTCGAGCAACGCCCGCAGGTTGATGCCGACTTGCTGCATGCCCAAGTGAGGCTTGAGCGCGATGATCTCGGCGTCGAACGCGGCAATCTGGCCGCGCTGGGCTTCGAAGCTCATGGCACCGATCACATCGGCCCACTGCACCAGACGCGTTGCATCGGCAATTGCCAGGCAGCTGAGACCGGTCATGCATGGCGTGCCGTTGACCAGGCACAAGCCATCTTTGGCGCCGAGCTGAACCGGTTGCAGACCTTCCTCACTCAAGGCCTGTTGCGCGGTAACGATCTGCCCGCGATAGCTGACATTGCCGACACCCAGCAGCGTGATTCCGATATGGGCCATGTGGGTCAGGTAGCCCACCGAGCCCTGGGATGGCACTTGCGGGGTGATGCCGCGATTGAGCAGTGCCAACAAGGCTTCGACCACCCGGCGATGAATGCCGGATTTGCCATGGCTGTAGTTGCGAATAGCGGCGCAGATGATTGCGCGGGTCTGTTCGTCGGCCAATGGCGCGCCGACGCCACAGGCGTGACTGAGCAAGGTGTTGCGCGACAGTTGGCTGAGTTGTTCGCCTTTGAGCGAGACGTTGCACAAGGCGCCCAGGCCGGTGTTGACGCCGTAGGCACGCTCGCCGCTGGCGACGATGCGCTGGACGATCGCCTGGGCGTTCTCGATCCGCGCCCAGATCTGGGGCGACAGCTCGAGCTGCGCGCCGTGACGAGCGACTGCGACCACATCCTGCCAGCGCAACGGGGCGTCGGCGATAACGATTTTTTCAGCCTGGGACATCTTTGACCTCTTGAACTTGATCGTTCCCACGCTCTGCGTGGGAATGCCGCCTGGGACGCTCCGCGTCCCGTTGTCAGCGCAAGACTCAAGCCCTGCGCATGTGTGACGCGGAGCGTCACGGGATGCATTCCCACGCAGAGCGTGGGAACGATCGGCCTTTAAACCACCGCCGCCCGCCGCTGTACAAACCGATCTACATACTCATCCGCCGGCGAATGCAGGATCTCTCTCGGCGTGCCGACCTGAATCAGCCGGCCATCCTTGAGGATCGCGATGCGGTTGCCGATGCGCACGGCCTCGTCGAGGTCGTGGGTGATGAAGACGATGGTCTTGTGCAGGGTCTTTTGCAGTTCCAGCAACTGGTCCTGCATTTCGGCGCGGATCAGCGGGTCGAGGGCGCTGAAGGCTTCGTCCATCAAGATGATGTCGGTGTCCGCCGCCAAGGCGCGAGCCAGGCCCACACGCTGGCGCATACCGCCGGAAAGCTGATGCGGGTATTTGTTTTCGTAGCCCTTGAGGCCCACGGTGTTGATCCAGTGCAGCGCACGCTCGGCGCACATCTGTTTGCTCTCGCCACGCACTTTCAGGCCGTAGGCGACGTTATCCAGCACGGTCTTGTGCGGCAGCAGGCCGAAGCTCTGGAACACCATGCTGATCTTGTGCCGGCGAAATTCGCGCAGGGCTTCCATGTCGTATTGCAGGATGTCCACGCCGTCCACCAGGATCGCGCCGCTGGTGGGGTCGATCAGGCGATTGAAGTGGCGCACCAACGTCGACTTGCCGGAACCCGACAGGCCCATGATCACGAAGATCTCGCCGGTGCCGATGCTCAGCGACAGGTCGTTCACGCCGACCACACAACCGGTTTCGGCCAAGACCTGGTCCTTGGTCTTTTTCTGGCGAATCATTTCCAGCGCGTCTTTGGAACGGTTGCCGAAAATCTTGAAGACGTTTTTGACTTCAATCTTGCTGATGGCTTCGTTGCTCATTTGCTCACCTCATGCCGTGGCCGACCATACGCCTGAGTAATGCGGTCGATGACCACTGCCAGAATCACGATCGCCAGACCGGCTTCAAGGCCACGTCCGACGTTGAGGGTCTGAATCCCCACCAACACATCTTCACCCAAGCCACGGGCACCGATCATCGAGGCGATTACCACCATCGACAGGGCCATCATGGTGGTCTGGTTGATCCCGGCCATGATGCTCGGCAGGGCCAGCGGCAGTTGCACGCCAAACAGTTGCTGCCAGCGATTGGCGCCGAAGGCGTTGATCGCTTCCATCACTTCACCGTCGACCTGGCGAATACCCAGATCAGTCAGGCGGATCAGCGGCGGCGCGGCGTAGATAACCGTGGCGAAAATCGCCGGGACCTTGCCCAGGCCGAACAGCATCAGCACCGGGATCAGGTACACGAAACTCGGCATGGTCTGCATGATGTCCAGCAGCGGCATCAGCACCGAACGCAGGCGATTGCTGCGCGCCGAGAGAATACCCAGCGGAATGCCGATCAGCACCGAGATGACTGTCGCCACCATCATCAATGCCAGGGTCTGCATCAGCTTGTCCCAGAGGCCGACCGCACCCACCAGGAACAGCAGACCGACGATGACCGACGTGGTCACGACTTTGCGGGTCGCGTGCCAGGCAACGCCCGCCACGATCGCCAGCATCAGCCACCAGGGCGCCGCACGCAGCAGCCCTTCGAGATTGACGATGGCCCACAGCAGGGTGTCGGAGATGCTGCGGAACACATCGCCGTAGTTGGTGACCAGCGTATCGACCCAACTGTTGACCCAGTCGGCGATGGAAAAGGTAAAGCTTTCGGGAAACATAAAAAGACTCTCAATCAAGGGGTTGCGATCAAGCATCCGACTGCCGTTGCCGACAGTCGGAGACACTCGACCTACAAGGCCGCGTCGATCTTTTTGGCTGCGTCTTCGCTCACCCACGCGTGCCAGACTTCAGGATGTTCCTTCAAGAAGATCTTGGCCAGTTTTGGCGATTCGATCCGCTCTTTGGCCATGCGCCCGAGGTTCTGATTCAGCAGGTCGATCGGCAGGTTGACCTTTTCCAGCACGGCCACCAGTTCCGGGGCTTGCTCGTGGAAGGTCTTGGACAGGCCGACCTTGATGGTCACGCTCTTGTCCACGCCTGGCTTCTCGTCGAGTTTGACCAGGTCGACCTGGCCCATCAGCGGGGTTGGCGACCAGTAGTAGAACAGGATCGGTTCGCCACGCTTGTAGCTCGACAGCACCGCCGCATCCAGCGCCGGGCCAGTGCCTGGGCGGAAGTTGGTGTAGGTGCTTTCCAGACCATAGCTTTTGAGCATTTCGCTGTTGTCCAGCTCACAGGTCCAGCCGGCCGGGCAGTTGTAGAAACGGCCCTTGGATGGCTCTTCCTGATCCTTGAACACGGCAGCGTATTTGCCCAGATCGGCGATCGCTTTCAGGTCCGGGGCTTTTGGCTCCAGCTTGCGCTTGGCATCGCCTTCGATCACGTAACGCGGCACGTACCAGCCTTCGATCGCGCCAACGACCGGAGCGCCGACACCGATAACCTTGCCGGCCTTCTCGGCCTTGTTCCAGACTTCGCTACGACCGACCCACTCTTCGGCAAACACTTGAATGTCGTTGCTGCTCAGGGCGTTTTCCATGGTGATGGAGTTGCCTGGCAGGCTGTCGGTCTTGCAGTCGTAGCCTTTCTCCAACACGATTTGCATCACGTCGGTCAGCAGCATGCCGCTTTCCCAGTTCAGGCCGGCGAATTTCACCGGTTTGCCCGATTCGCACCAGCCAGCCGCCTGGGTGGCGCCAGCACTGGCCAGCAGGCCCATGGAAAGCAATGTGGTCAGCAGGGTCTTGTTCGATTTCATTGTTTGACGCTCCTAATCATGAGTTGGCTTACGGCAGTCAAGAGGCATCCAGCCCTGTCCACGTCCAATCAGGCCTGCGCCGCAGCGCGACCGGCCCCGCTTGTTTTAGGTTGTACAACGCTGTCCTGCTCGACCGGCAGGATCAGGTGATCGGGTACCGCGCTGTGCCATTTTTTCGCGCAGACGTAATACAGGCCGGCGGGAAGCACCAGACCGATGATCCAGGAAATATCCACACCACCCAGAACGTCCACCAGCGGACCGGTATAGAACTTGGTAGAGATGAACGGCAGTTGCACCAGCACACCGAAGACATAGACGCTGATACCGAGGGGGTTCCAACGGCCGTAGCGACCGTTCGGATCGCCCAGCGCCGGCACGTCATACCGCTCGCGAGTGATGCAGTAGTAGTCCACCAGGTTGATCGCGCTCCATGGCGTGAAAAAGGCCAGCAAGAACAGGATGAAGGACTTGAACGCACCGAGGAACGAGTGCTGACCGAGCAACGCGATCAGGGTCGCCGTGCCGACGATGACCAGCACGAAGACCAGACGCTGCAAGCGCGTTACTTTCAGATCACCACGGAAACCGCTGATGACCGTCGCAATGCACATGAAGCTGCCGTAGGAGTTCAGCGTTGAAATGGTGACCTTGCCGAACGCGATGCTGAAATACAGCAGCGCTGCGGTGGCACCGCTGCCGCTCAAACCAACGATGTAGGCCACTTCGTGGCCGGCGAATTGCCCGTTGGCCATGGCGGCGGCAAACACACCGAGGATCATCGCCACCTGTGCACCGATAACCGAACCGGCGCCGGCGGCGAAAAAGGTCTTCACCGAGGAAGTCTTGCTCGGCAGGTAGCGTGAATAGTCAGCCACGTAGGGGCCGAAGGCGATCTGCCAGGACGCTGCGAGCGATACCGCGAGCAGGAAGCTGCTCCAGCTGAAGTGGCGGATTTGCAGGAGTGCGCCAACGTCAGTCTGGCTCATCAGGCGACTGAACAGGTAAACGAAGGCAATCACGCCAATGACACTGGCGACACGGCCGATGAAATGAATCACCCGGTAACCGAGCACCGTGACCAGCACGATGACACTGGCGAAGATGAGGATCCCGACGCTGTCGCTGACGCCAAACAACTGGCCCAGCGCCTGGCCGGAAAGCACGGTGCCCGTTGCGGTGAAACCGAGGTACATCAGGCACACCAGCACGATCGGGATGGCCGCGCCATACACGCCGAACTGTACCCGGCTGGAGATCATCTGCGGCAGGCCAAGCTTGGGCCCTTGCGCCGCATGCAGCGCCATTACGCCACCGCCGAGCAGTTGACCGATCAACAGACCGATCAACGACCAGAACACGTCACCGCCCAACACCACGGCCAGGGCCCCGGTGACAATTGCGGTGATTTGCAGGTTGGCACCCATCCACAGGGTGAACTGGCTCAACAGACGACCGTGTCTCTCCGCTTCCGGGATGTAGTCGATCGAACGTTTCTCGATCAACGGTTTACTGCCTGCACGATCGCTGTTAACAGCCATTGTTCAACCTCTATGGATTGTTTGTCGGTGTTGGTGATCCCTGTAGGAGCGAGGCTTGCCCGCGAAGAATGCACCGCGGTGTGTCAGTTAAGACGCCTTCGCGGGCAAACCTCGCTCCTACAGGTATTTCTGCGTTATTTACCGGTAATCATCGGCAGGTTCAGGCCCTGCTCCTTGGCACAGTCGATTGCGATCTGGTAACCCGCATCGGCGTGACGCATGACGCCGGTGGCCGGGTCGTTGTGCAGCACGCGAGCAATACGCTCGGCCGCTTCGTCAGTACCGTCGCAGACAATCACCATGCCCGAGTGCTGGGAGAAGCCCATGCCGACGCCGCCGCCGTGGTGCAGGGAAACCCAGGTCGCGCCGCTCGCAGTGTTGAGCAGAGCGTTGAGCAGTGGCCAGTCGGACACGGCGTCGGAACCGTCCTGCATCGATTCGGTTTCGCGGTTCGGGCTGGATACCGAGCCGGAGTCCAAGTGGTCGCGACCGATCACGATCGGCGCGGACAATTCACCGCTGCGAACCATTTCGTTGAAGGCCAGACCGAGCTTGGCGCGCAGACCCAGGCCAACCCAGCAGATACGTGCCGGCAGACCCTGGAAGCTGATGCGCTCACGAGCCATGTCCAGCCAGTTGTGCAGGTGGGCGTCGTCCGGGATCAGTTCTTTTACTTTGGCGTCGGTCTTGTAGATGTCCTGCGGATCGCCCGACAGTGCAGCCCAACGGAACGGACCGATGCCACGGCAGAACAGCGGACGGATGTAAGCCGGTACGAAACCTGGGAAGTCGAACGCGTTTTCAACGCCTTCTTCCTGGGCCATCTGACGGATGTTGTTGCCGTAGTCGAAGGTCGGAATACCCATTTTCTGGAAGTCGAGCATCGCTTTAACGTGCACGGCCATGGACTGCTTGGCGGCTTTGACGACAGCGGCTGGCTCGGTCTTGGCGCGAGCGCGGTACTCTTCCCAGGTCCAGCCGGCTGGCAGGTAACCGTTGAGTGGGTCGTGGGCGCTGGTCTGGTCGGTGACCATGTCTGGGCGCACGCCGCGCTTGACCAGTTCCGGCAGGATTTCAGCCGCGTTGCCCAGCAGAGCGATGGAAATCGCCTTGCCTTCCTTGGTGTACTTGGCGATGCGGGCCAGCGCGTCGTCGAGATCGGTGGCTTGCTCATCGACGTAACGGCTGTTCAAGCGGAAATCGATACTGACCTGTTGGCATTCGATGTTCAGCGAGCAAGCGCCGGCCAGGGTTGCGGCCAGAGGTTGAGCGCCACCCATGCCGCCGAGGCCTGCGGTCAGGACCCAACGACCTTTGAGGTCATCGTTGTAGTGTTGGCGACCGGCTTCGACGAAGGTTTCGTAGGTGCCTTGAACGATGCCCTGGCTGCCGATGTAGATCCAGCTGCCGGCGGTCATCTGGCCGTACATGGCCAGGCCTTTGGCGTCCAGTTCGTTAAAGTGCTCCCAGTTCGCCCAGTGCGGTACCAGGTTGGAGTTGGCGATCAGCACGCGTGGGGCGTTGCTGTGGGTCTTGAACACGCCGACCGGCTTGCCGGATTGCACCAGCAGGGTCTCGTCGTCGTTCAGGTTGGTCAGGCTTTCGACGATCTTGTCGTAGCATTCCCAGTTACGTGCCGCACGACCGATACCACCGTAAACCACCAGTTCTTTAGGATTCTCGGCGACTTCCGGGTCGAGGTTGTTCATCAGCATGCGCAGCGGCGCTTCAGTCAGCCAGCTCTTGGCGGTCAGCTTGTTACCGCGGGCAGCGCGGATTTCGACGTTACGAAACTTAGTAGGCTTATTGTCAGTCACGAAAAAGACTCCTCATCAATCAATCCAAACCAACCCTGGCGGTGGGCAAGCCAGCCTGTGCGCGTCAGAGCGCCACAAGCGAATCAGTGGACGTTGCGAGGAGTCTTGATCGACTCATACGCATACGTCTTTACTTGTACATACAAGCATATGCAATCAAGCGGCCAACTTGCTGGATGAGTGTTCAAGAAAAGTTTTTAAAGGGCTGGAAAGGCTGTAGATCAAGGGTTTTGAGGAGGATGAAATTTTTTGGGGAGTTTTCGCGGGGGAAGGACAGCTGTTACTTGAGCGCGGTTTTGCGCCACGCTGGGGCGTTCGGTAACAAAGTGGTGCGCGATGGGAAACGGATTTGAACGGTGGAAAGCTTCGCGGGCAAGCCTCGCTCCTACAGGATTTATGTTTGCCATCCCAACGTGAGAACGACAAAAAACCTGTAGGAGCGAGGCTTGCCCGCGAAAGGATTTTGGATCAGCGTGCGATCAGCTCGATCACACAGCACTGGCCCTTGATGGAGATATCCAGCAGGCCAACGTTACCGTCCAGTTGCAGACAATCATGGCGCCCTAGCTGAGAGGCGCGGTTATCAACCGTCACTTCAAGCTGTTCAGACACGCTGAACACCAACACGGTGCCGGCCGAGCTGAAAAACCGCTGCTCGCCCTCCAGCCACTGCAACCGCGCGCTGTAACGGTCCGGCGCATAAATCAGGTTGAAGTCGCGAATCGGTCCGCCGAGCAATGTGCAGGACACATGACTCTCGCCACTGAAAGCAAACGGGTCCAACGGTAACAACGGCCGCGTGTCCTGGCCGTCGACGCGCAAGCTCATGCCCTCGCCTTGCAGCACGGTGATCACCCGCTCATAGCCGGCGAAGGTTGAAAACCCGCCCGACTCGCCAATATCGGCAATCGACAGGCGCCAGCCGAAACCCTCAAGGCCAGCACCTCCATCACGGGTGATTTCTTCAGTGCTGCCGCCGCCGTTTTTCCACGGCATACGCGGGTAATCGGCCGCGTGTAAAACTTTCAACTGGCTCATTTCGGGCTCTTTATTTATGGCTCTTTATTTGTGGAACCGTCCTTCCAGACGATGACGGGAACCGGGGTGGATCAAACGGGCGGCGGTCACGGGCTGACGGCCGGACCAGGTGCGGCGACGAATCAGCAGGCAAGGTTCGCCCTTTTCAATCTGCAGCAACTTGCATTCGGACGGCTCGGCGAGAATCGCTTCGACCACGTGCTCGCCTTCGGTCAGCGGCGCGACCTGATTCAGATAGGCGTAAGGCGTTTGCAGGGTGAAGTCTTGCTTGAGGTAGTCCGGCGCCACCAGCGCGTTGACGAAACGGTCTTCGATTTGCACCGGAATATCGTTTTCGAAATGCACGATCAGCGAGTGAAAAACTTTCTGGCCCTCGCGCATGTCCAGGGCCACGGCTCGCTCGGAACCGGCGGCCTCTTCTTCAAGGGTGATCACCTTGCAGGTATGACGATGGCCACGGGAGGCGATCTCGTCGGCGATGTTGTGCACTTCAAACAAAGCAGACTGACTTTTCGGCTCGGCGACGAATGTACCGACACCCTGCATACGCACCAGCAGGCCGTCGGCGGTCATCTCGCGCAGGGCGCGGTTGATGGTCATGCGGCTGAAACCCAGCTGGCTGACCAACTCGCTTTCCGACGGAACGCGGTAGTGCGGCGGCCAGTTTCCACTGTCGATTTGCTGGGTGATCATCTGTTTGACGCGGGCGTACAAGGGCGCCGGACTGTCGCCCAGATTGGCGCTCAGATTGGCATTCGGCGGCAATGTGGCAGACGGAGTTGGCACGGTTAATCCCTGTTCATTTGTTAGAGGTTGCTAGCTTGCCGGAGTTTACCGAGCAGGCAAACGTCTGTATATGTATATACAAATAACACACGATGGGGTGCTGAACCATGTCCGCCTTCTTTGCCGAACGCGCGCTGCTGCCTAGTGGATGGGCCAACAATGTACGTCTTGAGGTCAGCGCCGATGGCGTGCTGACCCATATCCAGGCCGATTCTCACGCAGATGACGCCGAACGGCTGAGCGGTCCGCTACTGCCGGGAATGCCGAATTTGCACTCCCACGCCTTCCAGCGGGCCATGGCCGGGTTGGCGGAAGTGGCGGGTAATCCGAACGACAGTTTCTGGACCTGGCGCGATCTGATGTACCGGCTCGTCGGAAAAATCAGTCCGGACCAACTCGGCGTCATCGCCCGTCAGCTGTACATCGAAATGCTCAAGGCCGGTTACACCTCGGTCGCGGAATTTCATTACGTACACCACGATACCAGCGGCCAACCGTACGCAGACCCGGCCGAACTGGCGCTGCGCATCAGCCAGGCCGCCAGCTCCGCCGGTATCGGCTTGACCCTGCTGCCAGTGCTCTACAGCCACTCCGGTTTCGGTGGCCAGGCCCCGAACGAAGGTCAGCGCCGCTTTATCAACAGCACCGAAAACTACCTGAAACTCCAGTCGCGCTTGCAGCCGATCCTGGCGCAGCAACCGGTACAGTCGCTGGGTTTATGTTTCCACTCGTTACGCGCGGTCACCCCGCAGCAGATCAGCGAAGTGCTGGCGGCCAGCGACAAGCAGTGCCCGGTGCACATTCACATTGCCGAACAGCAAAAGGAAGTCGATGACTGCCTGAGCTGGAGCGGTCGCCGTCCGCTGCAATGGCTGTACGAAAATACCGAAGTCGATCAGCGCTGGTGCCTGGTCCACGCGACCCACGCCAACCCGGAAGAAGTTACGCTCATGGCCAAGAGCCGCGCCATCGCCGGCCTGTGCCTGACCACCGAAGCCAACCTTGGCGACGGAATTTTTCCGGCGGTGGATTTCCTGGCGCAGGGTGGGCGCATAGGCATCGGTTCCGATAGCCATGTCTCGTTAAGCGTGGTGGAAGAATTGCGCTGGCTGGAATACGGCCAGCGTCTGCGCGATCAGCGGCGTAATCGTTTGTATGGCGCGGATCAGCCGATGGTCGGCCGCACACTGTACGACGCCGCCCTGAATGGCGGCGCGCAGGCGCTGGGGCAGCCGATTGGCGCCCTGGAAGTCGGCAAGCGTGCGGATTGGTTGGTGCTGGACGGTAACGATCCGTATCTGGCGACGGCCAGTGGCGACGGGATTCTCAATCGTTGGCTGTTTGCCGGTGGTGACCGTCAGGTGCGGGATGTGCTGGTCAACGGCCAGTGGGTTGTGCGTGATGGGCGCCATGCCGGGGAAGAAGAGAGTAATCGGGCGTTTACCCAGGTGCTGCGCGATCTCTTGGGCTGACACAAAAAAATGTGGGAGCGGGCTTGCTCGCGAAAGGGCCGTCACCTTCAACACAATTGTTGACTGACAGACCGCTTTCGCGAGCAAGCCCGCTCCCACATTAGATCGCCGGTAACAGTTAGTTCGAAGTCTTGGCCATCTTGCTATCCGACGCGCGCCAGATCAGTCGCGTCGTGTCATAACCCTGCTGACGCGCCCTGCTCAGCAGTTCTTCGCGCACTACACCATTGACCGTCGGGGTGCGTGACAGCAGCCAGAGGTGACGGCGGCTCGGGTCGCCGACAATCGCGGTCTTGTAATCATCGCTGACGTACAACACCCAATACTCCCCCTTCGCCACACCGGGTATCAGTCGCGAGAACCAGGTATCGAACTCGACCCACAGCTTGTCGGCCTTGCCGGGTACCTGTGGATAAGCCGTGCCTTTGGCCTCTTCCCATTGCCAGTCCGACGTCAGGCAGCGGTTCAGCACCGCCATGTCACCTTCAGGCTTGAGGCTGTAATGGGCTTCGGATTGCGCGCAGTTGCGCTGAAAATACACCGGCAGACGCGCCAGTTCGTACCAGGTTCCCTGGTAGCGCTTGAGGTTGACCGAGTTGACGGTCTTGGGTGCCAACGGATCTACACCAGAAGTGGCGCAGCCGGCCAATACCAGGCCGGCAAAAAGAACGATCAGTAACCGCTTCATTATTTTTTTCTCCCGTGGGCGAATAGCCCCGGTTTACTTCAGGCCTTGGCCAGAAAACATCAGCACTTTGTCACCGGCGTACTGCACGCTGATAAAGCTGTTTTTGTCGCCCCAGGTGCAACTGGACATGCCGAGCGCGCCCGAGCAGTCGGTCGGTTTGCCCAGCAAGGTTTCAACCTCGGCCTTGGGCATGCCAGTCGACAGCTTTGAATAATTTTCCTGATTGATCTTGCCGCACGCTGCCAACAACACGCAGAACGAGAGCAAGGCGATAGAACGCAGCGACATGGGGTAACTCCTGGGGCGAAGGGAATGGCATGGCTGCCAAGCTGAAGCTTAGAAGAGAAAACCCCTCTCTGGTTCCCTGGGCATCCGGCTATTTGTTCAGCCGTCCGTCCGCCTTTTGCCGATAAATCAGCTACTTTTTCGCGCCGCTGAGTATTTCGTCGGTTTTCGCGGCAGCTGCCTAATCTTTGGCGCTGGCCAGTCGACATAGAAGCAGCGCAAAGCCTTCCACTGTGGCAAATTGACACCCCTTGTTGACCAGCCCCTTCGCGGTAGCTCATTTAATGACCAGAAACATGAAGTTCAGCCACAAAATCCTGTTGGCAGCCGCTCTCGTGGTGGCCGTTGCATTCGCCTGCTTCATCCTGTTCAACGATTACCGCCAGCGGCAGACCCTGCGCAGCAGTACCGAGTCCTCGATGCAGGAACTCGGCAGCCTGACTACCAGCAACATCCAGACCTGGCTGGAAAGCCGCATCCAGTTGCTGCAATCGCTGTCCCAGCAGATCGCCGTGGACGGCAGCGCCCAGGCCAACCTCAAGCGCGCCATCGACCTGCCGGCCTACACCAGCAACTTCCAGCTGAGCTACTTCGGCGGCACCGATGGCGTGATGTTCTCGGTCCCGGCCGGCAACCGCGCCGCAGACTACGACCCGCGCGCTCGTGGCTGGTACAAGGCGGCCAACAACGCGCAACAGACCATTGTCACCGAACCCTACATCGCGGCCTCGTCCGGCAAACTGGTGATCACCGTTGCCACGCCAGTCAAACACCAGAACCAGATGATTGGCGTCGCCGGCGCAGACATTGACCTGTCCAGCGTCAGCGCGATCATCAATTTGCTGAATTTCGGCGGTCATGGGCATGCATTTATTGTCAGCGCCGACGGCAAGATCCTGATCCACCCGGACAGCAAACTGGTGCTCAAGAACCTGGCCGAGGCCTATCCCAACGGCGCGCCGAAAATCAGCCCGGGCCTGAAAGAAGTCGAACTGGACGGCAAAACCCAGTTCATCTCCTTCACTCACGTCAACGGTGTGCCGTCTGCAGACTGGTACGTGGCGCTGGTACTGGACAAAGACACTGCGTTCTCGATGCTCAGCGAATTCCGCACCTCGGCGATCATCGCCATGATCATCGCCGTGGTGATCATCATCGCGCTGCTGAGCATGTTGATCCGCGTACTGATGCAACCGCTGCTGACCATGGGCCGCGCCATGCATGACATCGCCGAGGGCGAAGGCGACCTGACCAAACGCCTGACCATTCACGGCCAGGATGAATTCGGTGCGCTGGGCACTTCGTTCAACCGTTTTGTGGAACGCATTCATACCTCGATCCGCGAAGTGTCCTCGGCCACCGGCCAGGTCAATGAAGTCGCCTTGAGGGTCGTCGCGGCCTCCAACTCGTCGATGTTCAACTCCGATCAGCAGGCCTCACGCACCAGCAGCGTGGCTGCAGCAATCAACGAATTGGGCGCCGCCGCCCAGGAAATCGCCCAGAACGCCGCCCTCGCCTCGCAACATTCGAGCGACGCCCGTGCCTTGGCCGAAGACGGTCAGCAAGTGGTGGATAAAACCATCGCCGCCATGCAGCAGCTATCGGCGAAGATCAGCGATTCCTGCGGCAACATCGAAACCCTGAACAGCAACACGGTGAACATCGGCCAGATTCTGGAAGTGATCACCAGCATCTCGCAGCAAACCAACCTGCTGGCGCTCAACGCAGCCATCGAAGCGGCCCGCGCCGGTGAAGCCGGTCGAGGTTTTGCCGTGGTTGCCGATGAGGTGCGCAACCTCGCCCACCGCACTCAGGATTCGGCGCAGCAAGTGCAGAAGATGATCGAAGAACTGCAAGTCGGCGCCCGGGAAGCGGTCAGCACCATGACCGACAGCCAGCGCCAGAGTGAAAGCAGCGTCGGCATCGCCAACCAGGCCGGCGAGCGCCTGGGCAGCGTGACGCAGCGCATCGGTGAGATCGACGGGATGAACCAGTCCGTGGCCACCGCGACCGAGGAGCAAACTGCTGTGGTCGAGTCGATCAACGTCGACATCACCGAGATCAACACGCTGAACCAGGAAGGTGTGGAGAACCTGCAATCGACCTTGCGTGCGTGTGCTGATCTTGAGCAGCAGGCGGCGCGGTTGAAGCAGTTGGTGGGTAGTTTCAGGATTTAACTGCCAGTCACTGATCATTCCCACGCTCTGCGTGGGAATGCTTCAACGGACGCTCCGCGTTCGGCTCTGAAAGGGACGCGGAGCGTCCCGGGCTGCATTCCCACGCGGAGCGTGGGAACGATCAAAGCTAGAAGCGGGATCCAGGCCCTGAAAGAAACTCAACTTCCTCAGCCGTAGATTCACGCCCCAACACCGCATTGCGATGGGGAAACCGGCCAAACCGCGCAATAATCTTCTGATGCCGCTCGGCATAATCCAGGTTATCGGCAAACACCGCCCGATCCGTCTCCGGTTGCTGTTCAACCAGATCAAGAAACCGCGAAACCGCTTCGTTCTGCACCGCCAGGTTTTCGCAGTGCTCAAACACCAGATAGATAAACACCCGCTGGATCGGCCGCAGTTGCCGATCGAAATCCGCAGCAATGCCTTGCGCTACCAGTGCCTGAGCCCTGAGATCGCCTGAAAAGGCTTTGGGAGTGTCGCGAAAGATCATTCGCGGAAGTTGATCGAGTAGTAGCACCAGGGCCAGCCAACCTTCAGGGTGTTGCACCCATTCGGTCAATCCGCCGGCCAGTGCCTGCTCGACCTGGTCCCCGAAACGCATCCGCGCTTCGAGGTCCTGGCTGTCGCGCTTGCCGAACCATAACTTGCCCTTGTCAGCCGCTATTTCGTTGGGTGATTCGAGAGATCCGAACCACCATTCGAGTAACGGCTGCCAGGGCCCGGTCATGGTTTATTCCTTGTGGTAAGCCGTGACGCGGGCAACTTCTTCTTTCGAACCGAGGAACACCGCAACACGCTGGTGCAGGCCTTCCGGCTGGATGTCGAGGATGCGCTGGTGGCCGTCAGTGGATGCGCCACCCGCTTGTTCCACCAGGAACGACATCGGGTTGGCTTCGTACATCAGGCGCAGTTTGCCCGGCTTCGACGGCTCGCGGCTGTCGCGTGGGTACATGAACAGACCGCCGCGGGTCAGGATACGGTGCACGTCCGCGACCATCGCCGCGACCCAGCGCATGTTGTAGTTCTTTTTCAACGGGCCTTCTTCGCCAGCCAGCAATTCGCTGACGTAGCGTTGTACCGGAGCTTCCCAGTGACGCTGGTTGGACGCGTTGATGGCGAATTCCTGGGTGGTTTCAGGAATGGTGATGTCTTCGTGGGTCAGGACGAAGCTGCCCATTTCACGGTCCAGGGTGAAACCTTTCACGCCGTCGCCCAGGGTCAGGATCAGCATGGTCTGTGGACCATAGATGGCATAACCGGCGGCCACTTGCTGGGTACCTGGCTGCAGGAAAGCCTTTTCATTCAAGGGCTCGTTCTGGCTCAGGTATTCGTTCGGGCAACGCAGAACCGAGAAGATGGTGCCGACCGGGGCGTTGATGTCGATGTTCGACGAACCGTCCAGCGGGTCGAATACCAGCAGGTACGCGCCTTTCGGGTATTTGCCCGGGATCTGGTAGGCGTTGTCCATTTCCTCGGACGCCATGCCGGCCAGGTGACCACCCCATTCGTTGGCTTCGAGCAGGATTTCGTTGGAGATCACGTCGAGCTTCTTCTGCACTTCGCCCTGGACGTTTTCAGTGCCCATGCTGCCCAGAACGCCACCCAGGGCGCCTTTGGACACGGCGTGGCTGATTTCCTTGCAGGCACGCGCCACCACTTCGATCAGGAAGCGCAGATCGGCAGGAGTGTTGTTGCTGCGGGTCTGCTCAATCAAATAGCGACTCAAGGTAACGCGGGACATGGAAGGCTCCGGTGGAATGGGGGGCTAAAAACCCGCGCAGTTTAACGCGAGTCGGGGCGCATTTCCTCCTATCAGACGTGATACACCCAATAGAGTTCATGTGCGGGGTTGAGCGTAGTTCGAAATGGGGCCGTGATTGGCGGCAGTTTCAATATTTTTGGTGGCAGGAAGGACGCCTTCGCGGGCAAGCCTCGCTCCTACAAGAGCGAGGCTTGCCCGCGATCTGGCGCGAAACGCCAGCCTAGGATTTGACGGGTGGCTTGCGCAGCAAGCTGAAGGCCATGGCCCCCAGAACCAGCACACTCAGCAACAGCACCGCCCACAACCCGAATTTCTTCCAGTTCGTGTCCGCCACCGTTGGCACGGTCGCCGCCGGAGTCACCACGACCCCACCCTCCACCGTCGCCTTGCCCAACGCCGCCAGCTTCGCAGCGCTGTAATCGGGAATCAGCGTCGACAACGGCAAGCTCGCCGCCTTCACCGTCGCACTCCCCAGCGCCAGCGTATAAGGCCCGGCGCCGCGCGCCAGGAACACCAGTTGCGTGGAGCGCACGGCAAATCGGACGGTCGGTGCTTCGGCGCCCAGGCCACCGCCGCGCTCATCCACCGTCAGCTTCAATTGCTGCACGGTCTGGCCCGGCAGCTGCAATTCGTTCTGCACCACGTCCTGGCCATTCTGGGTCAAGCGGTAGAGCAAACCGCTGGTCAGCGTTTGCCACGGCAGGCTGGTTTCCCGACGACCCGACAACGTCACCGGTGCCAGGCTGTTGGGCTGATTCAGCTCGATCTGCAAGCGCTGGACGTTCAACCCCATCGGCAATTGCCAGATGTACTCACCGGCCTTCACGCTGGTGCCAGCCAACGGTTGCGACCAGACCAACGGCAGCGGCAAGGTGCGCGGGTTGGTGCTTTCCAGTTGCGCCGACGTCAGCACTGGCGCCGATTGCGGTGAACTCCACAGCAAGCGCAAGTAACGCGCCGATTGCCCCGGCAGGCCGACTTCATGTTGCTCGACCCGTTCGTCGGCAAACGTCAGGCGGGCCACCTGCCCTTCGCCCCACGACTGCCAATGCTGCAAATCGTCGCTGGCTTCAATGCTGAAACGCTGGAAGCCGTCGCGATCGCTGGTCCAATCGAGGATCAATTGCTGTAACGGCGCCTTGATGCGGCTGGCATCGAGTAGCCAGCCGCGCAGCTCTTCTTCGCCTGCCTCCAACTGACTGGACGGCTGCACTTCGATCAACGTGCCGTTGGTGTTCGATTGCACGCGCACACTCGGCGCACGTTCGGTGGCATCCGCCGAGTTGTACAACGGGAACCACTTCACGTCGTGAAGCATACGGTTTTCGCGGGTCTGCGCAGGTTCCCGGGCCAGAGCATACGCCTGAGGCTCACCGGCGGCGTTGAACACGCGTAGATCGCTGAGATCGGTTTGTCGCGCCTTCAATTGCACGCCCAAGGGTAATTCCAGGCGATACCACGGGCCTTCGCCACTCACCGACAGCGGCACCTGCGCGGCAAAGTCCGCCGGTTTTTCCTGCGCGCCGGCCGACAGTGTCACGCCCAGTACAACAGCACCCCACCAGCCCAGGTTCAGCTTCTGACTCAAGACGACACTCCTTCGGTTTCAGGGGCCGGTTTTTCAATATCCGACACAGCCTCGGCACGCTTGGGTGGCAACGGAGCGAAATAGCCCACCACCAACAGCAACACGCCAACGCCGATAAACGACACGATCCGCGCCAGCCCGCCACGGTTACTCAATTCAACGAAGAACAGCTTGGCGACCACCAGCGCGATCAGCGCCGCGCCGATCAGCCAGACTTCGCGCCGATGACGTAGATGCCCACCGATCATCAGACTCAGGGCCATCAGGGTCCAGACAATAGACAGGCCCGCCTGCACCAACATCGACCCAAGCAGCAGATCCAGCGCGAATGGCACGCCGCCCCAGTGGTGAGCCGCGCGCATCACCAACGCAGTGAAGAAGACGAACAGCGAAACCCCGGCAATCACTTGCGTGACGTTATCGGCGTACTCCTTGCGAATCGCCAGTTGCGTCACGGCGCTTCGAGACCAGACGTAAACGCCGAACAGGGCAAACAACAGACCCAGCTCCAGCGGGTTAATCAGCGGCACATACGGCAGTGGCTCGGCGGTGCCGTCACTGGCGATGTTCGCCAGCCAGAACCAGCCGAGCATCAACAACGCCAACGGCGCAGCGGCATAGAGCCGGTACTCGCGGGGATACTCCGATACCGGCCATGGCCATGCACGCGGTGCAGCCATCAGCACCAGATACAGGCTCGGCAGAATCGCCCAGCCCAGCCAGCGCCAGGCGTTGTACTGCTCCGACAACAGCAGCAGACCGTAACGCAGCTCCAGGGCCAACACGCCAATCAACAGCCAGCAGCCGAGCACATGGGCGGTGCTCAGGGCTGTTGCGGGCAGCGTCGGCGCCAGACGCCGCAGCGAGATGAAATGCACGACAAACACCGCGATCCAAACCAGCCAGCCGAAGTTGGCGGCCGGGTGATAACGCGAATGCCAGGCCGCGAGCAGCACCAGACCGGCAGCGGGAATCAACAAGGTGCAGAGCCAACCCAGCGACGACCACTTCAGGCGCAGCGCCAATACCGTCCACAGCGCGACACTCACGGCGGCGACGGCCAGCAACAAGGTGGCTTGCAGATTCAACGGCGCAAAGCGCAGCACTTCACTGACCCACGCCAGCGCCCACCAACCCGCGCCCCACACCAGCAATACTTCGGACAAGCGCTGCAGGCTCAACCCATCGAAGGCCGAGGCATGATTGCCGAGCTGCAAACGCCAGGCCCCGACGAAGGCGGCCAGCCCCAGCACCAGCGGCGTCCAGAAACCGCTGTGCGCCAGCGGCCGCAACCCTTCGCGGAGCAGCGGGCCGAGCAGGTCTGGCCCGGCGAACAGGAACGCCGCGCCGCCGATCACCTGCAACAGCAGACCAAAGACAAAACTCACCCGCTGCTTCAGGTACAGGCTCAACCAGATGATGAACAAACCACTGGCGGCCCACACCGCGCTCGCGGTTTGCCATGGCAACACAAACAACACGGCAAGGTTGATCAGCACCAGGCCGGCCAGCAACACCACTGACAAGCCGCGCAGCAAACGCACATCACTGCGCACCATTTCGTCGCGGGCCGCCAGTAACATCCCGGCGATCAACGCCAACCCGATCAGGGACGCGCTGAGCAACCCGCTCCAACCGGCGCTGAACACCGCGGCGGACTCACCGCCCGCCCCTTGCAGCCGCAACAGGAACAACGCACCACCGAGCAGTTGCACGGCGAACGCAGTGAACAGGAAGGTTCGCGATTGCAGGCGCAAGCCGACAAACAGCGTCGCCAACCCGGCCAGCGCCCAACTGATCGCCGTGCCGTGGGTGAAGAAGAACAGCGGCGCCAGCAGATAGAGGAACGTCAGCCCCAGGCAGGCCAGTACCGGCAGCCCTCGGCGCTCCCACTGCGACGCCTGTTCAGGCAACGCTTTGCGTAATTGGTAGAAGCTGAACAGCAGCGCCACACCGAGCATCAGCGCCCCCAACGGTGCGCCATCGAGCAGGCTGCTCTCACCGGTCCGCAGCTCACTGAGAAAGGCCAGTGCCGAGCCCAGCTGCAGCAGCAAGGCAAAGGCTCGCGCCAGCGGTCGTTGTTGACGCAGGCCGAGCCAGAAAATCCCCGCGCCTTCCACCGCCCAAGCGGCTGCGGTCCAACGCGCATCGAGCCCCAGCGGAATTGCCAGACTGGCGAAGATCACGCCAAGTGCCAGACAGGTTTCCGCCAACAACAGCGCTCGACCGCCCATCAGCAACCGCGCCAGCCCCATGTAAATCATGCCCAGTGCCAAGGCGCTGAAGGCGGCGGCAAATTCCAGATGCTCCACCAGCGCGAACTGCAAACCGAAGCCCACCAGCGGAGGGGCGAACAGCATCGTGCCGTCAACGTAATCGCCCTTGCGCGCCGACCAGTGCAGCAGTGCCTCGCGGCTGTCGTCCGCGGGCGCATCGCTCATTTCCAGCAGTTTGCGCCGGGCGAACAACAGGCCGATGGCCAGGTACATCAGGAAAAACAGGATCAGGAATGGCTCGGTGCTCCACAGCAGTTCAGGCTTGTAGGAACGCAGGCCCCAGGCAAACCCGATGCCGAAGGTGCCGACAAAACCGATCAGGTTGAGCAGCCGCCAGGCCTTGAACCATGCGATGGCGAGGATGCCGGTGTTGAGCAAGGCAAAGTAGCTGAACAACGCGACATGGTTGCCCGCACCGGTGGAGGTCAGGATCGGCGCGGCGAAACCGCCCAGTGCGGCAGCGGCGGCCAAGCCTAATGCGTTCTGGGTAATGGCGAGAATCGCCGAGAACACTGTGACCACCACCAGCAGCCCCAGTGCAGCCGTGGGGTCGAGCAATGGATGCAGACGCATCGCGGCAAACACGGTCAGGTACAACACCGCAATCCCGGTGCCTTGCAGCATCAGCGCGTAATTGCTGTTGCGCAGACGCAACCACCAGCCCAACGCGAGCAGGCCCAAGGCCGCCGCCGCGACACCGGCGTAACGCAACTCGACCGGCACCACCATGCCTTCGGTGGCATAGCGCAACAGGAAGGCCAAGCCGAGAAACAACAGCACCACGCCAACTCGCAACACGGTATTACCGCCGAACAACCAGTTGCGCGCGCCGCTGATAGCGCGCTCGATGAAGTTCGGGCCGCGAGGCGCCGTCGGTTGTTGTGGTTCACGGGCAATCGGTTCGGGTTTCCAGGCATCTGTCTGCGGACGACTGGCTTCGGCCGCGGCCGCTGTGATGGGTTCGAGTTCGGGCGGCAGCTCCCAGATCAACTCCGGGGCTGCGACAGGGGCTTGCTCAAGAATGATTTCGTGGGATGGAACCGGTTCGCTAGCCGCAGGTTCACTGGCTTCAGGTGTTTTGACGCCCGACACTTCCAGCAATGCCAATCGCTGCTCGACCGCATTCAGCGCAACCTGCGCCTGATCGAGCAAGCGTCGCTGCTCGGCGGTTTGAGTACTCAAGCGGCCGATGCGAATGGCCTGGCCAATACCCAGCCCGAGCAAAGCGCCCAACAGCGCATCGCTGAACGACTCATCGAGCAGCCAGCCCAGCAGCAGCCCAATCAGCATGAACATCCATTGCATGGTCGATATCCCTAAGCGGCCCATTGCCTTGTGGCGTTTGCACTGACGTCATCGCGGGCAAGCCTCGCTCCCACAGGTTTTGCAGAGGTCGCAAGAACGACATATGACCTGTAGGAGCGAGGCTTGCCCGCGATCGACCGCGCAGCGGTCACCGAAACATCCGGAGAACCTGGCGCTTAGTATATCGGTCCGTCCCAACAACCGTCGGACCTGACTCGCAATTATTGCTAAAAGTTACTCCAGTGCCTTCCAAATATCCGTGGCGTACTCGCGAATGGTCCGGTCGGACGAGAACCAGCCCATCCGCGCGCTGCTCAACACCGCCGAGCGCCACCATTCTTTGGAGTCGTGCCAATGAGCCTCGACCCGCATCTGAGCGTTCCAGTAAGAATCGAAATCGGCGCAGACCAGGAAGCGGTCATAGTCCACCAGCGAATCGATCAGCGTGGTGTAACGGGACGGATCGTCCGGTGAGAAGACCCCGCCGCGAATCGCTTGCAGCACATCGTTGAGTCGATGGGAGGCGGCAATGTCCGGCGCCGCGCTGAACTCATGGTTGCGCTTGCGCGCTTCTACTTGTTCAGCGCTGAGGCCGAAGATGAACATGTGTTCGACACCAATGCGCTCGCTCATCTCTACGTTGGCCCCGTCCAGGGTGCCGATGGTCAGCGCGCCGTTGAGGCCGAACTTCATGTTGCTGGTGCCTGAGGCTTCGAATCCGGCGGTGGAGATCTGTTCCGACAAATCCGCTGCCGGAATGATGCTTTCCGCCAGGCTGACGTTGTAGTTGGGCAAGAACACCACTTTGAGCAAACCACGCACGGTCGGGTCGTTGTTGACCACCCGGGCGATGTCGTTGGTCAGTTTGATGATCAGTTTGGCCTGGTGATAACTGGCTGCCGCCTTGCCGGCGAAGATTTTCACTCTCGGCACCCAGTCGATTTCCGGTTCGGCACGAATCGCCTGGTACAGCGCAACGGTGTGCAGCAGATTGAGCAACTGCCGTTTGTATTCGTGGATCCGCTTGACCTGCACATCAAACATCGCCGCCGGGTTGATCGCGATCCCCAGCCGTTCATGAATCAGGTACGCCAGGGCTTTCTTGCTGTGCAGGCGCTGTTCGGCGAACTGTTTACGGAATGCAGTCTTCTCGGCAAACGGTTCCAGCCCTATCAGGCGCTCTTCGGGGTTATCCAGCAGATCCGGGCCGAGGGCGTCGACCATCATCGCGGTCAACTCGGGGTTGGCCTGGTAGAGCCAACGGCGGAAGGTAATGCCGTTGGTTTTGTTGTTGATCCGCTCCGGGTAGAGCTTATGCAGTTCGGAGAACACGGTGTTGCGCATCAGCTGCGTGTGCAGGCCGGACACGCCGTTGACGCTATGGGAACCGAGGAACGCCAGGTTACCCATACGCACATGGCGACCGTTGTCTTCCTCGATCAGTGACACCGCACGCAGTACGTCGAAATCGTGGATGCCCTTGGCTCGCAGCGAGTCGATGTGCTGGGCGTTGATCAAGTAAATGATCTGCATGTGCCGAGGCAGCATCCGTTCCATCAAACCGACCGGCCAGGTTTCCAGCGCTTCCGGCAACAACGTGTGGTTGGTGTACGACAGCGTGTCGACGGTGACCTGCCACGCCGCATCCCACGCCACGTCATAGACGTCGACTAACTGACGCATCAGCTCGGCCACGGCAATCGAGGGGTGAGTGTCGTTGAGTTGAATGGCCGCGTGATCGCCCAAGGTCAGCACCGAGGTGTGCATGTTGCGATGGCGGCGCAGCAAATCCTGCAGGGACGCGGCGACGAAGAAGTATTCCTGACGCAGACGCAGTTCCTGGCCGGCCTCGGTGCTGTCCGCCGGGTAGAGCACGCGGGAGATACTTTCGGCCCGGGCCACTTCTGCTACCGCGCCCAAGTGGTCGCCCGCATTGAAGCGTTCCAGGTGCAACTCCTCCATGGCCCGGGCACGCCACAGTCGTAGCGTGTTGACACTTGCGCCGCGCCAACCGACCACTGGGGTGTCATAGGCAATGGCCCGCACGGTTTCCGCCGGGGACCAGACTTGCCTGGATTTGCCGTTTTCATCGGTCACGGTTTCGACACTACCGCCGAAACCGATCGGGTAGGCGACCTCCGGCCGCTCGAACTCCCATGGGTTGCCGAAATCCAGCCAGTGTTCGGTCTGCTCCTGCTGCCAGCCGTCGACGATGGCCTGGCGGAACAAACCGTGTTCGTAACGTATGCCGTAACCGTGGCCGGCGATGCCGAGGGTCGACATGCTTTCCATGAAGCACGCCGCCAGGCGCCCGAGGCCTCCATTACCCAATGCCGCATCGGGTTCCAGCAGACGGATGCGTTCAATGTCGACGCCAAGTTCGGTCATGGCCTCGCGAGCCACATCAAGCAGGCCAAGATTGCTCAGGCTGTCATAGAGCAAGCGGCCGATCAGGAATTCAAGGGAGAGGTAATAAACCCGTTTCTGGCCTTTGCGGTAGATCTGCCGGGTGTGGTCCATCCAGTGCTCGACCATGTGATCGCGCGCCGCCAGGGCGATGGCTTCGAACCAGTCGTGGTCGAAGGCGTGATCAGGGTCTTTGCCCACCGCGTAGGTAAGCTTGGTCAAGACGGCGTCGCGGAATGCGGCCACCTCTGCTTCGCGAACAAGTGGTTCTTGAGTCATCGATAGGACCTCGAGCGAGCGTGAAGTTGTCTGAGCCTAGTCGGTCTGACAGACCATTGAGACTCTGGTTCGGCAGTTTTTCCTGTTAGTGCGAGATAGGTCGACATTACGTTGTCGCGTGCCAGAAACAATGCAGGGGCCGTGCCGGACACAGGGATTATTTTGCGCCAAGCGAAAAAATCTGGCGAAAGGTTGTTCAAAAATCCACCAGTCCCGGTATGATCGCGCGCCCTGATGCACACGCTGGTAACAACCGATGATGAAGCCCAACCTGATCGCCGCCGCGGAGATCGATCGCCTCGATACCTGGGCCAAGTACTCTGCCCCGATGTGCGGTTCCTGCGTGTCCAGCTGCTGTACCTTGCCGGTCGAGGTCAAGATCAAGGATCTGATCCGTATCGGCATCGTCGACGAATTCGAGCGTGGCGATCCGCCGAAGAACATCGCCAAGCGTTTGCAGAAGGAAGGTATCGTCGAGCGCTATAACCAGAAGTCCGAGATCTTCACCCTTCAGCGCATGAGCAACAACGATTGCCTGTATCTGGATCGTAAGAGCCGTTTGTGCACTATTTATGATAAGCGCCCGGACACCTGCCGCAACCACCCGAAGATCGGACCGCGGCCGGGGTATTGCGCATACAAGCCAAAAGAAGTGGTGCGCGAGACCAATCCGCGGACGCTGGACAAGTTCTGATTCCTATCTTCGTTGTCTGACAGATTGCTTTCGCGGGCAAGCCTCGCTCCTACAGGTGATGTCACGCTCCTTGCACGCACCGCCATCCTGTAGGAGCGAGGCTTGCCCGCGAAGAGGCCGTGCCCGCGAAGAGGCCGGCACAAACACCGCACAAACCCCAGACAAACAAAAACGCCCCCGACCTTGCGGTCGGGGGCGTTTTTTTAAGCGTTAACTAAGTCGAAACTCAGTTACCAGCTTTCTTGGCAGCGCGGGTACGCTCGCTTTCGCCCAGGATCTTCTTACGAAGACGGATGGACTTAGGAGTGACTTCGCACAATTCGTCTTCTTGAACGAATTCCAGAGCCTGCTCCAGGGTGAAGCGGATAGGCGGAACCAGAGCGATGGTTTCGTCTTTACCCGAAGCACGCATGTTGTCGAGCTTCTTGCCTTTGGTTGGGTTGACGCCCAGGTCGTTGTCGCGGCTGTTGATGCCGACGATTTGACCTTCGTACACGTCTTCACCGTGACCCAGGAACAGTTTGCCGCGAGCTTGCAGGGTTTCCAGCGAGTAAGTCAGAGCCTTACCGGTAGCAACCGAAACCAGCACGCCGTTCTGACGACCGGACATGTCGCCGGACTTCATCACGTCGTAACGGTCGAAGATCGAGGTCAGGATGCCTGCACCGGAGGTCAGGGTCAGGAACTCGTTACGGAAACCGATCAAGCCACGAGCCGGGATGTTGTACTCAAGGCGCACACGGCCCTTGCCATCCGGAACCATGTTGGTCAGGTCGCCCTTACGGATACCGATCTGTTCCATGATCGAACCTTGCGATTCTTCCGGCAAGTCGATGGTCACGTTTTCGTACGGTTCGTGCTTGACGCCGTCAACCATGCGGATGATCACTTCCGGACGACCAACACCCATTTCGAAGCCTTCGCGACGCATGGTTTCGATCAGTACCGAGAGGTGCAGCTCACCACGGCCAGAGACTTTGAACTTGTCGGCGGTGTCGCCTTCTTCAACGCGCAGGGCAACGTTGTAGAGCAGTTCTTTGTCCAGACGTTCCTTGATGTTACGGCTGGTGACGAACTTGCCTTCTTTACCGCAGAAAGGCGAGTCGTTTACCTGGAAGGTCATGGAAACGGTTGGCTCGTCAACGGTCAGCGGCTTCATCGCTTCGACGTTCAGTGGGTCGCACAGAGTGTCGGAGATGAACAGCTGGTCGAAGCCGCTGATGCAGACGATGTCGCCGGCAGCTGCTTCTTCAACGTCGATGCGGTGCAGGCCGTGGTGACCCATCAGCTTCAGGATACGACCGTTACGCTTCTTGCCGTCGGCGTCGATAGCCACAACCGGAGTGTTCGGCTTGATGCGGCCACGAGCGATACGGCCAACGCCGATAACACCCAGGAAGCTGTTGTAGTCCAGAGCGGAGATTTGCATCTGGAACGGACCGTCACGGTCGACTTTCGGCGCAGGTACGTTGTCGACGATCGACTGGTACAGCGGAGTCATGTCTTCAGCCATGTCGGTGTGTTCCAGACCGGCGATGCCGTTCAGGGCCGAGGCGTAGACGACTTTGAAGTCCAGCTGTTCTTCGGTAGCACCGAGGTTGTCGAACAGGTCGAAGATCTGGTCCAGAACCCAGTCCGGACGCGCGCCTGGACGGTCAACCTTGTTGATGACCACGATTGGACGCAGGCCGGCTTCGAAAGCCTTCTTGGTCACGAAACGGGTTTGCGGCATAGGGCCGTCTTGAGCGTCAACCAGCAGCAGAACGGAGTCGACCATCGACATTACGCGTTCTACTTCGCCGCCGAAGTCGGCGTGGCCCGGGGTGTCCACGATGTTGATGTGGTAGCCGTTCCAGTTGATGGCGGTGTTTTTCGCCAGAATGGTAATACCGCGCTCTTTCTCCTGGTCGTTGGAGTCCATCACGCGCTCGTCGTTGAGCTCGTTGCGCTCCAGGGTGCCGGATTGACGCAAGAGTTTGTCTACCAGGGTGGTTTTACCATGGTCAACGTGAGCAATGATGGCGATGTTGCGTAGATTTTCGATCACTTGTGTATCTCGATCAGAGGATTCGGTGTGCTGACAAGTCTTGGCAGCGATTTACAGTAGAGTCCGGCAAAGCCGTTACAGCTTGACGGCGGCGTCGGGGGGCCGGTGACGCAGGCCACAGGCAAACAGCCCCGGGCACTTAGCTCGGTCGATAAACGCGCACATTGGCATGCCCCTCACTGAGCAAATGGTGGGCATGCAGGCGACTCATCACGCCTTTGTCGCAATACAACAGGTACTGGCGAGTAGGGTCCAGTTCCTTGAAACGAGCGTTCAATGCATAAAACGGCATCGTCTGCACCTCAATGCCAGCAAGTTCCAGCGGCTCGTCTTCAGCGGCATCCGGGTGACGGATGTCGATGATGATCTGGCCCGCCAGTGCTTCGCTGACTTCTTCGATCTGCAAATCCTGGCCCAATTCGTCGATCACGCGATCGATCGGCACCAGTTTGGCGTTCTCGAGCGCACGCTCGAGTACCGCCATGTCGAATTCTTTCTCTTCATGCTCCACGCGTGGACGCTTGGCGTGGGTCTTTGGGTTCACCGAGATGACCCCGCAGTATTCCGGCATGTGCTTGGCGAAATCGGCAGTACCGATTTCGTTGGCCAGGTCGATGATGTCCTGCTTGTGACTGGCGATCAGCGGGCGCAAGACCAGCTTGTCGGTCACACAGTCGATCACGGACAGGTTCGGCAACGTCTGGCTCGATACCTGGGAAATCGCTTCGCCGGTGACCAGCGCTTCGATCTCCAGTCGATCGGCAATACGGGAAGCAGCGCGCAACATCATACGCTTCAAAACTACGCCCATATGACTGTTATCGACTTTCCCGAGAATTTCTCCCAGTACTTCCTCGAAAGGCACACTGACAAATAACACGCGTTGGGAGCTGCCGTACTTCTTCCAGATGAAGTGCGCGACTTCCATGACGCCCAGTTCATGGGCACGTCCGCCCAGATTGAAGAAGCAGAAATGGCTCATCAGCCCGCGGCGCATGATCTGGTAGGCGGCGACGGTGGAGTCGAAGCCACCGGACATCAGTACAAGCGTCTGTTCCAGGGCACCCAGCGGATAACCGCCGATGCTGTTGTGCTGGCTGTGGATCACGAACAACCGTTTGTCGCGAATTTCGATGCGAACTTCGATTGCAGGCGTTTTGAGCGAGATTCCGGCGGCGCCGCACTGACGACGCAGTTGGCTGCCGACGTATTTCTCGACGTCCATGGAGCTGAATTCGTGCTTGCCGGCACGTTTGCAACGCACCGAAAAGATCTTCCCGGCCAGGGCGTCACCGAAATGCTGCTTGCACTTGGCGACGATGTCGTCGAAGTCGCCCAACGGGTATTCATCGACCTGCAGGAAATGCGCGATGCCCGGCATGCAGCTCAGGCGCTCGGTCATCTCCTTCAGGGCTTTCGGCTCGCTGACGCGGGTTTCCAGCTCGAGATTGTCCCACACACCGTTCACCACCACAGCCGGGTCCAGGTCGCGGAGCACGGTACGGATGTTTTTAGCCAACTGGCGGATGAAACGCATCCGTACCGGGCGGCTCTTGATGGTGATCTCGGGGAAGACTTTTACGATTAGTTTCATGAAAACAGCGCGCGCTGGGCCAGCCGAAAAAGGGGGGCGCGGATTATAGCGGAAATTGCTCAAGGTTTAACCAGTTAATGTGCAGAAGGTTTTGCGCGCACCAAAACAGGTCATTTATGGATTTCGACGCTACATTACAGGGCGATGTTTTGTGCTTTTTGAGGCATTGCACCTTTTTAAGCGTGATATTGGGGCAAAAAACCCATGGTGGGGCACTGGCATGCAATTTGCTCCCTTGTGAGGCAGGTTGCCATGGCAGAGTATTCGCGCCGGCATCACCCACATTCTAAGGGCATCCACTACTAAGCCCGAAGCCACCCGGAGGACACTATGTCGAAGTCGGTTCAACTCATCAAAGATCATGACGTCAAGTGGATTGATCTGCGCTTCACGGACACCAAAGGCACTCAGCACCACGTGACCATGCCGGCTCGCGATGGACTGGATGAAGCTTTCTTCGAAGAAGGCAAAATGTTCGACGGTTCCTCCATCGCTGGCTGGAAAGGCATCGAAGCTTCCGACATGATCCTGATGCCGGACGACTCCACTGCCGTTCTCGACCCGTTCACCGAAGAGCCGACCCTGATTCTGGTTTGCGACGTGATCGAGCCTTCGACCATGCAAGGCTACGACCGTGACCCACGTGCGATCGCCAAGCGTGCCGAGGAATACCTGAAGTCGACCGGTATCGGTGACACCGTATTCGTTGGTCCAGAGCCTGAGTTCTTCATCTTCGACGAAGTGAAGTTCAAGTCCGACATCTCCGGTTCGATGTTCAAAATCTTCTCCGAACAAGGTTCGTGGATGTCCGATCAGGACGTGGAAGGCGGCAACAAAGGCCACCGTCCAGGCGTCAAAGGCGGCTACTTCCCTGTTCCGCCGTTCGACCACGACCACGAAATCCGTACCTCCATGTGCAACGCCATGGAAGAAATGGGCCTGGTCATCGAAGTTCACCACCACGAAGTGGCGACTGCCGGCCAGAACGAAATCGGCGTGAAGTTCAACACCCTGGTTGCCAAGGCTGACGAAGTTCAAACCCTGAAGTACTGCGTACACAACGTTGCTGACGCATACGGCCGCACCGCGACCTTCATGCCTAAGCCTCTGTACGGCGACAACGGTTCGGGTATGCACGTTCACCTGTCCATCGCCAAAGATGGCAAGAACACCTTCGCTGGCGAAGGCTATGCCGGCCTGTCCGATACCGCTCTGTACTTCATCGGCGGCATCATCAAGCACGGTAAGGCTCTGAACGGCTTCACCAACCCGTCGACCAACTCCTACAAGCGTCTGGTCCCAGGTTTCGAAGCGCCAGTGATGCTGGCTTACTCGGCTCGCAACCGTTCGGCCTCGATCCGTATTCCTTACGTGTCCAGCCCTCGCGCTCGCCGTATCGAAGCTCGCTTCCCGGATCCGGCAGCTAACCCGTACCTGGGCTTCGCTGCACTGTTGATGGCTGGCCTGGACGGCATCCAGAACAAGATCCACCCTGGCGACGCAGCTGACAAAAACCTGTACGACCTGCCGCCTGAAGAGGCGAAAGAGATCCCACAAGTTTGCGGCAGCCTGAAAGAAGCCCTGGAAGAGCTGGACAAAGGTCGTGCGTTCCTGACCAAAGGCGGCGTTTTCAGCGACGACTTCATCGACGCTTACATCGCTCTGAAAAGCGAAGAAGAAATCAAGGTTCGTACCTTCGTACACCCACTGGAATATGAGCTGTACTACAGCTGCTGATCCGGTAGCGCCGCGCTACGCGGCGTGACAAAAGAGAGGCCTCCTTCGGGAGGCCTTTTTTATGGGCGACCGTCTGTCATCGGATGCCCGGTTGCGTGCATCATGGCCCTCATCCGATAAAGCCGAGATGCCCCATGCGCCTACGTCCATGCCTTGCCCTGCTCACCGCCCTGCTGGCCAACAGCGCTTTTGCCAGCCCGGCACCTGCCGCCCTCGCCCCGTTGCTTGGCACCATCGAAGAACGCCTGGCGATTGCCGATCAGGTCGCGCTGAGCAAATGGGACAGCGGCAAACCGGTCGAAGACCGGCAGCGCGAGCGCGAAGTCATTGCCGGCGCCGTCGCCCTGGCACCAGCCTATAAATTGAGCAACGAAGCCGTCGAACAGTTCTTCTCGGCGCAGATCGAGGCCAACAAACTGGTGCAATACGCACATCTGTCTGACTGGCATGCACAAGGCAAGGCGCCCAATGATCCTCGCCCCGATCTCGTCGGGCAGATCCGCCCGCAACTTGACCGGTTACAAAAACGCCTGCTGCAACAACTGGCCGATTTCAGCCCTTATCGCAACGACCCGCAGTGCCCGGCTTGGCTGGCCAAGGCCAATAAAAGTAGTGCCCAAGCGCCACTGCGTGAGCTCGCCCAGGTACGTGCCACCGCTGAGTTGTGCAGCGCCAGCCGCTGAGCCGACCTGCCGATGTGCGCTGAAGTGCTCTATGCTCAGCGCTTAGTCGCCAAGAACGGAACAGGGCCGGACACTTGCCCAACGGCCAATGGAAGCCTGCAATGCGCTCATTGTTGTTATGCCTGCTTGTGCTGATCGCCCTGCCCGCCGCCGCGCAGATCTACAAGTACACCGATGCCAACGGCAACACCGCCTACAGCAATCAACCGCCCGATGGCGTAAAGGCTCACCCCGTGGAGTTGCCACCGCTCAACAGCGTCGAGCGCCAGTCGCCGAGCGAGCCTGTAGCGCCTGCGCAATCCAATAACCGTGAACAGCCCAACAGCGCCTATCAGGTGCTGGAGCTGACCGGTTTGCCCACCGAAGAAGCCCTGCGCGCCAACAACGGCACCTTCACTGTCGGTGTATTGATCCAGCCGCGCCTGCAAGGCTCTCATCGATTGAGGCTGTTACTGGACGATCAACCCTACGGCCAACCGAGCAACGTGCCGATTCTGCAACTGGTGAACATCGACCGTGGCGAACACCGCCTCGCGGTTCAGGTGATCGATGGGCAAAACGTCGTGCAGCAGAGCCCCACCGTGACCTTCACCGTACAACGGGTGCATAAGCCTTGAGGTGCTGGCTGTTGGTCGCCTGCCTGATCAGCCTGCCGGCAATGGCCGAGGTTTTTACCTACATCGACGCCCAGGGCAATCGGGTTTTCACCGATCAGCCGGGCACCCGTAATGCCAAGCGTGTACCACTGGCGACCAGCAATCGAATGTCGGCCAACCCGAGCGGCGCCGCGCCAGTGACGGCCACGAAAGCCAAACCACTGTTTCATTACGACATGCTTCGTGTGCTGGTGCCGGACCCGGATGCCACGATCCGTAGCACTGCCGGTGAATTGATCGTCAGCGTTACCAGCGAACCCGGCCTGCAACAGGGCCATCGCTATCGTCTGCTGCTGGATGGCCAACCCACGGCTGAGCCCGGCCCGAGCCCGGTGTTCGCCCTGAGCAACATCGATCGCGGCAGCCATCACCTGTCAGTGGAAATCCTCGACGAACAGGGCCGTACCGTCGAACGCACGGCCAATCAACCCTTCCACATGCAGCGCATTTCCCTCGCGCAGAGGCGCCAGGTCAAACCCTGCGTCCTCACCGACTACGGCCAACGGCCGGAATGCCCCCTCAAAGACAAACCCGAAGAAGAAAAGAGCTTCTTCTGGCGCTGATGCCTGCCAATTAAGGCGCACAACCTGTGGGAGCGTGGCTTGCCCGCGAAGAACGATGACGCGTAATACCTGAAAAACCGCGGTGCATTCTTCGCGGGCA
>NZ_AKJB01000151.1:0-13617 GCF_000282555.1 Pseudomonas sp. GM102
GTTTATGTACACCCGAGAATTCACGGGTGTACATAAACCGGTTTATTTCAGGGCGGCAGAAACTTTATCCGCCACATCCTTCGGCACCCAGGCCCGCCACACGTCCGGGTGCGCCTTCATGAACGCCTCCGCCGCTTGACGTGGTGGGGTGTGTTTTTCGCTCATGTCTGCCAGGGCCATGTTCAACGCTTCGATCGGTAAATCGACCTTGGTGAAAAACTCGGCAATCTGCGGGTACTGTTTCTGAAATGGCGTGGACACACCGATGGACAGCTTCGAGGGCAGCGAGCGAGTCGGTTTCGGATTGGGGTTGTCGGCGTCGGTCAGGGTTTTCCAGGCTTCGGCGTCGAACGGTGGCTCTTGCAACTGAATCAACTTGAAGCGACCGAGCAACGGTGTCGGCGACCAGTAATAGAACAGGACCGGCTTGCCGCGACGAATCGACGAACTGATCTCTGCGTCCAGTGCCGCCCCCGAACCACTGCGAAAGTTCACGTAGCTGTCGTCCAGCCCATAGGCCTTGAGCTTCTGCTTGTTGACCACTTCCGACGTCCAGCCGATCGGGCTATTGAGAAAACGCCCCTTGCCCGGGGTTTCCGGATCTTTGAACACGTCCTTGTAGCGTGGCAGATCGCTGACACTGCGCAGGCCCGGCGCCATTGGCTTGATGCCCTTGGCCGGGTCGCCCTTGATCACATACTCCGGCACCCACCAGCCTTCGGTGGCGCCTTTGACCGTGTCGCCCAGGGCCATGACTTTGCCCTCGGCCTCAGCCTTGACCCAGACCGGGCTGCGACCGGCCCATTCTTCGCCAATGACCTGAATGTCATTGTTGGCCAATGCGGTCTCCAGGGTAATGGTCGTCCCCGGCAAGGTGTCAGTCGGCAAGCCGTAGCCCTTCTCGACGATGATCCGCAGGATATCGGTGATCAGGCTGCCGCTTTCCCAGTTCAGGTCGGCGAAATGGATCGGCGCCTGGGCAGCGAACACCGGAACGGGTGAAGCCAATAAACCGAACGTGGCCAGGGTAGCGGCCAGTAACCGTCGAAATCCCTTCATGCTTTTGCACCTCGTGCTGTTCACAGCAATAGCAGGATGGCCTGACAAAGAAGACCACAAGCCTCTGGATACTCAGTCAATTGACTGTAGTAGAGGTTCCTGCTTTCGAGGGGACTGGATTACTTTTCGCAAGGTTCCTGCAAGCGCGCAAGCTCTCTTCTGACCATGCTGGCGTACGCCGCCGGGTAGATCTGTGACGCCACCCAATTCAGCCAGCCCCCCCTGCAGAACGGCCTTTTGAGCCAACAGGCGCTGCGCCTCGGCGTGGGCACTGGCCTGGTTCTGTTCGTGGAAATCGGCGCGGGTCAAGGACATTACTCGCTGGCCTTGAAGGTCACCAGTTCGCCCTTGCGCCACTTGGCGGCCTTGGCGGTCACGGCTTTCAGGGTTTTGGTCAGGCCTTCCTGCAATTGTTGATGGGCCGCAAACACCATCACCACGCTATGACCTTCCTTGAACACAATGCCGTGGCCATCGGCGGTGGTCACGAACGCGTAATCCCCCAGCCCGTACACCGTCAGCTTGATTTCGCGGAACTTGATGTCCAGCTTGCCGCCTTCGCGACTGGGCAATACGGAGGCGCTGAAATGATCGCCGACCTTGAGTTTAAGCCCTGGTTTGTCATCCACCACCAGCGCTGATTCAGTGTCGAGCTCGGCAATGTAAATGCCTTCAGCGTTCTGTTCGGTGATGTAGACGAAACGTGACTGAAACTGTTTAACCAGCTTTGCGCGCAAATCACCCAGTACGAACAAAGCATGCATATCGAGATTACTTACTGCCAAGGAAACATCCCCACATCTGAAAATGACGCCGTACGCGGGAAACGCGCACAGCAGAAAAAAGCGGCAATGCCGAGGTGCAGCCAAAATGACCCGGGTCGAATCCTGGAATGAGCAGAGGGCCCATTCATCGCGAGGTTTGAGAAGATTACTGGAACATCCCTCACGTCGTCTTGCCTGGCGGTCGTCAGATGTTGAAGGAAAACGCCCTTCTGACGGCCAGATAAAACCGGATTACCAACTTTAGGGAAAATTCTCTTTAAAAAAAGCACTTTTCCGACATATCGCCAGTAAAAAATTGCTTTAGATGGGCATCAATCGCCAACCATTGATGGCGATTCTAGAGCAGCCATGCTCACCGAGACTACCCATAACAACGTACACACGTCGGTAAAACCACGAAAAGGACTTCATATGTGCACACTGACTCACTTTGCCCAGCCTCACACACGACACACAAACGACTCGTCACCTCTGCATTCAATGGTGCTTTGCCAGCAAGACTTCCTGCCCGAAGAGCGTCTACTCCCACGTTTTCAGGTGGTATTGGCCGGAAACGCCTTTTTTCACATCAGGGAAATATCCACCGGACGTGTAAGAGGTTTCCGCGGCAATCATAACGAAGCCTGCGCCCTTGCCCGTTCACTCGAGGCACGCAGCTGAGGCACCTGCCGCTTTCACTTCTATAGACGTTTCGTCATGCCGGCGACTTAACTCAGCCGCCGGCAGGCAACTACTGCCATACTGCCCGACCAATGAAACCCGTCCACAGGGCGGACGGCGTTCAACACAACAACTATTTCCAAGGGAAGACTGCTACGTGACGGAATTTGATATCGGTGAGTTTTTTATCCGGGGCGAAGCCAGAGAGGTCGAAGGCGAATTCCAGGCGGTCATTATCATGCGCGCCAAACCGCCGTTGACTGCTGTGACGTATCACCAGGTCGAAAAGGATCGCTGGTTCAAGACCGCAGATGTCGCGGCCGTCGCCGCCCAGGAAGCCGCGAAAGCCCTGAAGCTTGCCGTCGATGAAGGGGCATTGAAAGCCTGAGATCGGAGGGGGGAAGAGAGAGAGGTCTGCGGCGTGCCAGCCTTGCACAGATAGCACGCCTTCATTCGAAGCCGGTCAGATCAGCTTGCGCTTGACCGCTTCATCCAGCGTGTTTTGGGTCAGGTGCTTGAGCACCGCGTCCCCACGCTCATTGAACGGCAAGCCGACAACCAGCAAAATCTGCATCCAGGTACGCGTGCTCTCCTGTTTGACGATTTTGCCCAACACATTGCCTTCACGATCCTTGAACACCGTTTCCAGCGTGAAGGTGTTGCTGAACGTTGTCGGAATCACGAAGAACGTGAAGCCGGTCAGCCAGGCACTCGCGATATTCCCCTGCTCGTTGTTAGTCAAAGTACTCGTCACGTACAGGTTCGAGTCGACCTTGTCCGTGGTCACACTTTTGAACTGCCCGGACTCCTTGAAGGTTTCCAGCATGTGCTGTTCCACCAGCGCCGGATTGCCGACGCCACCCGACAGTTCGCCGTTGAATTGCTGCTGGGTGGTCACGTGCAGATAAGCGCTGGGCTTGTCCTGCCTGGCCTGCGCTGGCGGCCATTCGCCCACCGGCGCCAATTCATGCTGGGAATAAGAAATGCAGCCTGTCAGGGTGCTGCTGATCAACAGCAGCAAAGTCAGAAGGTATTTATTCATGGGCAGCCAGTTCCTTTGAAGGTGTACGCAACTGAGGGGTGGCACTGGCCAGCAATTGAGCGATCAGGGCACGCAACTGGGAACCGCCCAGACGCGGATTGAGATAGTCGGCGTTCCACATGCCGACATTTTTGTCGAGCTTGACTTGCTCGACCGATCTGGCCAGTTGCTTACCCTGACGGTCTTCGATGATCAGCTCGCCCGCGAGGTCATACTTATCGACATAAATCGGCCCATCGACCCAGATCCAGATAGTCAACGTCACCAGCGCGCCAGGGATGTACGCCGGATGCATGGTGCGTTTGCCTGCCAGAGAGGTCAGCTTGAATTTGAGCACCACGTCGTCTTCGCCCACCTTGGCCGGGAACGCCACAATGCGTTTGAAGTAGTCGCTCTTATCGACATAGACGCTGACCTGCTCGGTCAGTTGCCGGCTGCCGTTGACACGCACCTTGTCGTCCAGGTCCGGGGCAGAAATCACCACGTCGCGGATCTCGGCACTACGATCGAGGGTGGACGGTGCGGGGCTCAAGGGCTCGCCAATGGGCCCCAACGGCGTGAAAGACACACAACCAGTCAACGACAGGCCAAGTGCGATAGCCATCAGATAAACAAGACGCTTCACTGCTTACATCCTTTTCATGCGGGATCGGGGGCGGGTCGGCTCGAAAGACATCGCGCAAGGAATGGGCAGATCAGCACCGCAAGGCGCTAAACCCGGAACAACGACATCCCTGTACGGATTCTTTGAATGACAGCTTGGTGACGCCAAAAAAATGCGATGGCATCGTAAGCGCTGGAACAGCAACAGGCAATAGCCTAGTGCCATCATTGGTGGCGAAATCGCAGAAAGCTGCTAAACCCTATCGAACTCTTGAATCCCGCAAGGAGACAAAGATGGATTCCCCCACACATGATTTGAAAGGCTTGTTCGATCAACTCGGCCTGGACTCCAGCGAAAAGGCCATCGACGATTTCATCGCCCGTCATTCGCCTTTGGCCGATGACAAGAAGCTCATCGATGCCGAATTCTGGACCCCGCAACAAGCCGGCTTCCTCAAGGAACAACTGCGTGAAGACGCCGACTGGGCCCATGTGGTCGACGACCTGAACCTGCGCATGCACCAGATCCACTAGCCAGATTCACTCTGTAGGAGCGAGGCTTGCCCGCGAAGGCGGTGTGCCATTCAACACTGATGCCGACTGACACACCGCCTTCGCGGGCAAGCCTCGCTCCTACGCTCAGCGAGATTTTTGCGGCTTGTACCCCAAGCGCAAACCACCCCAATGCCGGCCCTTGAGCATGATCGGCACCGAGAGATCGTGCATCAGTTCACCTGTATCGCGGGTGTAAGTCTGCAACAGCACGGCCTGTTGATGGCTGCCACAGCGGATTCCGGTGCGGTCGGCGAATTTGCGCTTGGTGCGGTTTTGCAGGGTATCGACCTGCACATCACCGGTCAGCGGCTGGCTGAACACGGTGTTGTGGGTCGGCACATAACCCTGCTGCGTGCAGGCGATGGCGAACACCAAGCCCTCATGACGCGGCAGTAACGGCTCCTGGATCGCAGGCAATACCTGATCAGTGTAACGGTCGAAGCGGGTCTGGTATTTGGCCGGGCTGGTGTTGGGGATCGCTTGGTAATTGCGATCAAACAGGTCATCGAGGCTGATGCGGCCCTGATCGATATCCGCTTCGAAGCGTGCCGCAATCTGACTCGCCCCTTCGCGGGCCAGGTCGTAAATCCGCTGGTGATAGTCATCCAGTCCGACTTCGGCCAGGCGCTCGCTGATGGTTTCGGCTTGCCCTTCCATCTGCACCGCAGCCTGGGCGAGCCGCTGAGTCTGCTGGTCGCTGATCGCCAGATCGCTGCGCATCTGTTCGATGGCGTGGAACAGACTGTCGAGCTGTTCGCGGTTGGTGTCTGCGCCCTGAGCGATTTCACCCACCTGTCTTTCGACGCCAGCGGCCAGGCGCGCGATGTTTTCCAGGTGCTGCCCGGTGTGCTCGACCTGTGCGACACCGGTATTCAGATCGCTCGCCAGTTGACGAATCTGTTCCACCACTTGCGCGGTGCGCTGCTGAATGTCGGCGACCATCTCGCCGACTTCACCGGTCGCCGTCGCCGTGCGCGCGGCCAGCCCGCGCACCTCATCGGCCACCACCGCAAAGCCGCGACCGTGCTCGCCGGCCCGCGCCGCTTCGATGGCCGCGTTCAGCGCCAACAAATTGGTCTGGCTGGCGATGGACTGAATCACCAGCGTGACCCGCTGGATATCGTCGCTGCGCAGGCTCAGCGCTTCGATCAGCTCGCGGCTGCTGCTGGCACGCTGACTGAGTTGATGCATGCGCGCAATGGACTCGACCAGTTCCGTGCGCCCTGCCGCGCTGCTCTGATGGGCTTCGCTGGCCGCGCTCAAGGCTTCCCGACTGAGTTTCGACGTGGCGTGTTCGGTGGTGATCATCACTTCGGCGCTGCTGACTATCTGCGCCGCGGCGTTGAGTTGCGATTGCAGCTTGTCTGCCAGTTGCTTGACCGAATAGGCCACGCCGGCGGCCGACAAGGCGTTATGACTGGTGGTGTAGGAGAGATCGCGAGTCAATCCGGCGATGGCGCTGGAGCTGTCCGCAGCGGTCGCCTCGGGGAGAGTGCGCGAGCGCAGGCGCGGCAGCCAGATAATCAGCACGGCCAATGGCAGGCCAAGGTAAAGCGACCAGCCAGCCAATGCCATGCCGCACAGCAATAGCATCAGGGCGATGCTTTGCAGGGTCGGCGTCAGCCAAAGGTTTTTCGGCAAAAGTACTGGTGCAGGCATTGCCTCAACCAGAGATCCGTCTCTCGTCATCTTCGTCACCCCACGCGTCTTCTAGTTGTTGTGATCGCATTAAACGCCACTACAAAGCCATTATCTATGGTCCGTTAGTAGTGGGGGGTTGAAGCAGATCAATAGAAGTGCGTGAACATTTTTTGGGCGACAAAAAGCTTCGCGGGCAAGCCTCGCTCCTACAGGTCATATCCGTAGGAGCGAGGCTTGCCCGCGATGAGGGCGCTACTGAATCAGGCCTGACGCTGGTGCTTGTCGATCTGTTCGTGACGCTCTTGAGCTTCGATGCAGTACTTGGTGGTCGGGCTGATCAGCAGGCGTTTCAGGCCAATGGCCTCGCCGCTGTCATCGCACCAGCCGAAGCTGTCTTCCTTGATGCGTTCCAAGGCTTGTTCCAACTGAGGCAGCATGCGCTGGTCGCGATCGATCGCGTTCACCAGCCAAGTGCGCTCTTCTTCGACGGAAGCCGCGTCAGCCGGATCGGCCGGGGTGTCCAGGCTCTCGATGGCGATGCGATTCTGCTCGATGCGCTCATGGGTTTCGACTTTCATGTTCTGCAACAGCTCGGAGAAAAAAGCATGTTGCTCGGCATTCATGTAGTCATCCGCCGGCATGGCCAGCAACTTGTCCTTTGTCATTGATATCTCTATAAAAAAACGTGCATTAAGGCGAATTAGGGAGCGATCCGTTGAACCTGAAGCGGTCATTGGAAAGGCGCCGTTTATTCCAAGCGCCACCCGGCACTCAATTTACGAGGGGCGGCAGTCTAAGGCCGACTTGAGGCCTCAGCAACTGAAAAGACAGCAAATCTGTCCGACAAAGTCCTGAAAGTGCGCTATGGCGGGCTTTGAGGCGCTTATCGGAGTGCGTTTATAGCAAGAAATTCAGTCGAGCGGCTGTATATAGAAGACAAACGGCTGCGCCACGCGGGTCAGGCGTGGCGCATTTTCGCGTTTCGTCCGGCTTCAGCGCTTGAGTTTGCGCTTGTTGCGGTACTGGTCGATGACCACCGCCACCACGATAATCAGCCCCTTGATGATGTCTTGAATATAAGCATCAACACCGACAAAGGTAAAGCCGCTGGCCATGACCCCGAGGATCAACGCGCCAATCACGGTGCCGGTGATCCGCCCTACGCCACCGGCCAGGCTGGTGCCACCGATGACCGCCGCGGCAATCGCGTCCAGTTCATAAGACATGCCCATCCCGGCCTGCCCGGTCGCGGCCCGTGCCGACGCCACCACCCCGGCCAGGCCTGCAAGCAAACCGGCGATGCTGTAGACGATCACCAGATGCCGCTTGACGTTGATCCCGGAGGTGCGCGCCGCCTGCATGTTGCCGCCGATGGCGTAGGTGTACTTGCCATACTTGGTGTAGCGCAGGGCGATGTGAAAAATCACCGCCACCACCAGAAAGATGATCACCGGCATCGCGCCGTGTCCGATGGCCGTGTAGGAATCCGAGAGCATGCTCACCGGCTGACCTTCGGTGTAGTAGCGCGCCAGGCCGCGGGCCGAGACCATCATGCCGAGGGTGGCAATGAATGGCGGAATCCCGGTGATCGCAATGATGCTGCCGTTGATTGCCCCCGCCAGCAATCCCACCCCAAGCCCGACGATCACTGGAATCCACACCGGCAAGTCAGTCAGGGACGGAAACACCGCCCGGGCAAAGTCCGAGGTCTGGGCCAGGCTGGCGGCAATCATCGCCGACAACGCCAGCACCGAACCGGAGGACAGGTCGATACCGGTGGTGATGATGACCTGGGTCACCCCGATCGCCAGCAGGCCGATGATCGACACTTGCAGGATCATCAGCACCAGACGCTGAGAGTTCATCAGGAAGCTCTGGTCCCGCACGATCCAGCCGAACATTTCGAAGACCAGGCCGATGCCGATCAGCACCAGGAAGATACTCAGCTCGGTCGGAAAGCGCCGGCGACTCTTGACCGGTACCGCTGCAGGCTTGTTTTCCAGTATCGCGTTCATAACCACTCACCCTTCAAATGAAATCCGTGTGGCGAGGGAGTCTGTTTGTGGCGAGGGAGCTTGCTCCCGTTGGACTGCGCAGCAGTCCCATTCTTTTAGGGCCGCTTCGCAGCCCAGCGGGAGCAAGCTCCCTCGCCACACAATCCCCTTTCACCCTTGAACTGCGTTCACCCTTGATTTAATGACACTGGGACATGCCCGAGGCCAGTTGCATCACCCGTTCCTGGGTCGCTTCGCTGCGGTCGAGGGTGCCCATCAGGTCGCCCTCGTGCATGACCATGACCCGGTCGCTCATGCCCAGCACTTCCGGCAGTTCCGAGGAAATCATGATCACCGCCATGCCTTCGCTGGCGAGGTAGGAAATAAGCCGGTAGATCTCGGCCTTGGCACCGACATCGATGCCCCGGGTAGGCTCGTCGAGAATCAGGATGCGCGGATTGGTCATCAGCCAGCGCGCCAGCAAGGCCTTCTGCTGATTACCGCCGGACAATGTGTCGATGCATTGCTCCAGCGAAGGGGTTTTCACCCGCAGCTTCTTGCACATGTCTTCACACAACGCCCGCAGGGCTTTCTGCTGGATGAAGCCATTGCCGACGTAATGGGGCAAGACTGCCATTTCCATGTTTTCCAGCACCGACAGGCACGGGAACAGGCCGCTGAGCTTGCGATCTTCGGTCAACAGCGCGAAGCCCTTCTCGATCGCCATGTGCGGATCGCTGATGCGCACCACCTCGCCGTCGAGGCGGATTTCGCCACCGTCGCTTGGGGTGATGCCGAAAATCGCCTCGGCGACATTGGTTCGCCCCGACCCCATCAACCCGGCGATGCCAAGGATCTCCCCGGCATGCAGGTCGAAGGAGACGTCCTTGAAAATGCCGTCCAGCTTGAGGTCGCGTACCGACAGCAGCAGATCGCCGATCGGCTTCTCGCGCACCGGGAACAACTGGCTCAGCTCGCGGCCGACCATCATTGAAATCAGGCTGTCGCCGTCCATGCTGTCGGCCCGCTGCAAGCCGATATAGGCGCCGTCACGGAACACCGCCACTTCATCGGCGATGCTGAACACTTCGTTCATTTTGTGGGTGATGTAGATGATGCCTTTGCCCTGGCGCTTGAGGTCGGCAATGATCGAGAACAGATGGGCGACTTCCTTATCGGTGATGGCCGAGGTCGGCTCGTCCATGATCAGGACGTCGGAGTCGTAGGACACGGCCTTGGCGATCTCGACCATCTGCCGTTCGGCGATGCTCAGGTTGCCGACCAGCTCTTCCGGGTCGAGGTTGATCCGCAGACGTTCCAGCAGTTTGGCGGTGCAACGGTGCATCTCGCGATGGTCGATCATATGCAGACCGTTGAGCTGTTCGCGGCCGATCCAGATGTTCTCGGCGATGCTCATGTGCGGCATTAGGTTGAGTTCCTGGTGGATCATCGCGATCCCGGCCTGGAGCGCAGCCAGTGGTGTTTCAAAGACCACCGGCTTGCCCCGCAGGCGCAACTCGCCGGCGTCCGGCTGGTAGATGCCGGCAATGATTTTCATCAGGGTGGATTTGCCGGCGCCGTTCTCGCCCATCAGCGCCAGCACGGAACCGGGACGCACCCGCAGCTGTACGTCGGACAAGGCCACCACACCGGGAAACCCCTTGCTGACGTTGATGATCTCCAGCAGGTACGGCTCATCGACAGGTGTTGCAGTTGGCTGGACACCCATTAACGGGGTGCTCGAAGCAGTCGCTGAAGCGAACATGATCAGGTACTCCATCAGCAAGGTCGCGTTGCAACCTTGCATGCTTATTGTTGTTATCGAACGGACGGACTATTTGAAGGTGTCGACGTTCTGCAGCGTGATCAGGCGATAAGGCACCCACACGGCCGGCTCGACCGGTTCGTTTTTGGCCATTTTCACCGCCGTGTCGATCGAACCGTCCGCCTGACCCTTGGCGTCCTGGAACACCGAGACCAGCAGCGAGCCCTTCTTAACGGCATTCAAACCGTCGGGCGTACCGTCGACACCGGCGATCAGCACACTGCCTTTGGCGACGCCAGCCTGTTGCAGCGCCATTGCCGCGCCAATCGCCATCTCGTCGTTGTTAGAGACCACTGCGTCGAATTTGCGGCCCTGGGTCAGCCAGTCGTTGACCAGGGTCATGCCCTTGTCCCGCGACCAGATGCCGGACTGCTCTTGCTCGATCTTGATGTTCGGGTACTTGGTCAGCACCTCTTTTACGCCCTTGGTGCGGTTGGTGGTGGAGTTGTTGGCCAAATCACCGAGCAGAATCACGATGTCGCCCTTGCCGCCCATTTTTTCGGCCAGGTATTGCATCTGCATCTGGCCGGCCTCCAGATCGTTGGAGGCGACAGTGACCACGCCTTTGGGCAGGTTCAGGTCATCGGGACGACGATTGACGTACACCAGCGGAATACCGGCCTTGACCGCCGCTTCAGTGATTTTTTTGGTGGCGGCGGTATCCACCGGGTTGACCACAATGGCGTCGACCTTCTGGCTGATGAAGCTTTCTACCTGGCTCAACTGCCTGACCACGTCGCTGCGGGCGTCTTCGAACTGCAGCTTGACGCCATCGGGATAGGACTTGGCTTTGGTGTCCATGGATTCGCGCAGGTAGGTCAGCCAGGTGTCATCGAACTGCGACATGCTGACGCCAATCTTCATGTCAGCGAGTGCGGCGCCGCTGGCGAACATCAGGGACAAGGCCAGTGAGGCGAAACGGATCTTGGTCTTCATGAAAAGTCTTTCTCCACATTCTTGTTGGTTTTATGGATAAGGCGTGACGATTTCAGTGAACGGGCAAGCGGACAATCGGTGCACCCGGAATACAGCAGACCAGGGCGCCGTTGCGTTCGACGCAAAGCAAGCGAAAGAAGGAATGGAACGAGACGCGAGGCAGGTCGCGAGAGAGGTGTAGCGCGGAACGTAAAGCATGCAGAGCAGAGTTGAAGGTTTTCATCGACGGTACCTGGCTTTTGTTTCTTGTTTTTGGTGCGTCCTTCACTCGTTCAAGGCCTGCTTGAGCGTGATCGGACGTTGATAGTCGGCAACCTGGAAATGACTTTATTGGAAAATAATTTCTATATCAACTCATTTTAGAATTTTATTCTGATTTTATTCCATGGCTCTCGAACGGGCTCAGTGCCACCACTTGATGCCGCTCGAAGCTGAGCCGCGCAGCGTCTAGCACGCGGGTGGTCGCCAGTGCATCACGGGCCTCGACCGGCAATGGGCCAGCGCTCTGTAACGCGGTTTGTAGCTGCAAATAGAACTGATTCCAGCAGCCACGCTCGGACGGCACCCGCTCACGCACCTCGCCCTGCTCGAACCAGCCCCAGCGCCGGTGTTCTTCGACGCCCCAGCGCTCGCCTTCGGATTTCGGTGTGAGCCCGGCGAGCGTCGACGCCTCTTGCCCGTCCAGACCGTCGACGCTGTAGCAGCCTTGGGTGCCGGTCACGCGAAAGCGCGGGCCGGGGGTGTTTTGCAGGCAACTGCCGCCCAGGTGCGAGATCACACCGTTGGCATGAGTCAGGGACATAAAGAAGCCGTTGTCGAAGGGCTGGCCTTTTTCGAGGTAATCGAGTTCGGCATAAACCCGGGTGACGGGGCCGAACAACAAGAGCGCCTGATCCACCAGATGGCTGCCCAGATCGCGCAGAAAACCACCGCCGCTGCCGTTGTTCACCGACTGTGGCGAATAGCGCTCGATCCGCGATTCGAAACGGGTGACCTGACCCAGCGCACCGGACTCGATGAGTTTGCGCACGGTGAGAAAGTCCGAGTCCCAGCGTCGGTTCTGGTAGACGCTCAGTTGCACGCCTTGGCGCTCGGCCATGGTGATCAGGGTTTGCGCCTGTTGCGCATCAGCAGCGAACGGCTTGTCGCTGACCACCGCCACCCCGTGTTCGATGGCGTCGAGCACCAGCGCCGGGCGACCTTTGAGCGGTGTGGAGATCACCAGCACATCGACCCCGGCTTCGACCAGTTGGCCGATGCTGTCGAAGGCCGGCACACCGGGATGTTCCGCCGCCAGCAGTTGTCGGCGCTCGGCGGAACGGGTGACCACGCCTACAAAGGTCGCCGCCGGCAAACTGCTGATCAGCGGAGCATGGAAAAACCGGCCGCCATGGCCGTAACCGACAAGTCCGATACGCATCAATCAACTCCTTCTTATGATCGTTCCCACGCTCTGCGTGGGAACGCCGCCATGGACGCTCTGCGTCCGCTTTGTGACGCGGAGCGTCACGGGATGCATTCCCACGCGGAGCGTGGGAACGATCGGCTACAGGGTTATTGGCAGAGTTCGCGAGTCACGCGTTCGAGCATCATGCGATTGGACTCGTCCGGCCGGTCCTCCCAGGCGAATACCGAGACGGTCGCGATGCCATCGAACTTGATCTCGCGCAAAGTGCCGAAAAACGCCTCCCAGTCGACCTCGCCCTGGCCGATGTCCAGATGCTGGTGCACGGTGGCGGTGACGCCCGGCGGGTTGACGATGTAGCGCAAGCCCGAGGAAGCCTTGTGGTTGTAGGTGTCGGCGATGATCAGGTGGCTCAGCTTTGAGCCGGCGTACTTGAGCATCGAGGCGATGTCACCGACACCGTCGTCATAGAAAAACGTGTGCGGCGCGGCGTAGAGGTAGTTGATCCAGTCACGGTCCAGACCGCGAATGATGTCTACCGACTCATTGTTGCGCTCGCAGAAGTCATAAGGATGGGCCTGGATATCGAGCTTGATGCCTTCGCGTTCGAACTCGGGGATCAGTTCGTCCATGGAGCGCATGAACTGGTTTTCGCACACCAGCGGGTTGTCCGACTGGCCGGTGAACTCGGTGTTGACCAGTTCGCAGTCCATCTCCACGGCAATCTGGATCGCGCGCTTCCAGTTACGCACGGCGGCCACGCGCAAACCTTCATCGGCGGCAGCCCAGTGGTACATCGGTAATAAGGAAGAGAGTTTGACCCCGGTGTCGCTCAAGGCTTTGCGAAATTCCTTGATCCGCGCCTTATCAACCCGTGGGGCTTTATAGAACGGCAAGAAGTCTTCCCGGGGCGACAGCTCGATGTGTTCGTAACCGAGCTCGGCAACCTTGTCGACCATCTTGCCCAGGGACAGGCTGCGGTACATGTAGGGATCAAGTGCGATGCGCATGTTTTTTTGTTCTCCATCACCTTACGCTGATCGTTCCCACGCTCTGCGTGGGAACGCCGCCATGGACGCTCTGCGTCCGTTTTGTGACGCGGAGCGTCACGG
>NZ_AKJB01000152.1:0-23550 GCF_000282555.1 Pseudomonas sp. GM102
CCGCGCCCCGACTTGCTGCGCATAGAGGTCGACGCCTAGGCGCCCCAGGCAAATCAGATCCAATTGACGCCCACTGGCAAAACGAGTCTGGCCCATGCTGGCTCCTGTTATTTTTATCAGCCTGCGTTCGGGGCGATGAAGGCGCCGAACACTCTTGGTGGATGCAGACTAAAACGACCGGGACCGAACAATCAATAATTATTCTAAATATTTTTTACGTGGAATATTTTTTCCAATAAACTTTTACACAAGCGTTCCAGACACAGTGCATCGTTTCAGCAGACCCCAAGGCGGGCGCAAGCTCAAGATTTTATTCCGGCCTACCCTGTAGACTGCGCACAGCCAACCTATTGTCAGGGGATGACGCAACCTGTCATCTCTATAAGCACAAGCCAGAAGGATTCCTTATGTCCCGCACCGATCAGCCGGCTACGACCGAGAGCACGCCCGACAGCGATCTCGCCAGCCCTCCGATCAATGCCGAGCGTTTGTTGCAGCTGATCACCGATGAATACGAAAGCCTGCCGCGCCAGCTCAAACGCATCGCCAGTTACATGAGCCAGCAGAGCGACCGGATCATGGTCGACCGCATCAGTGACATCGCCCGTGAATGCGAAGTGCACCCGTCGGCCATCGTGCGGTTTTCCCAGCGATTCGGGTTCAGCGGTTTCAGCGAAATGCAGGCGCTGTTTCGCGAGGCCTACACCCACAAGACCACGCCGGTGCAGAACTACCAGCAACGCATCCGCAGCATGATCGCCAACAAGTCGCAGAAGGCCAGCGGCGGCGACCTGGCGCGCGAATGCATCAACGCCACCCTGTCGGGCATTGAACGGCTGGGGCTGGAGCTCGATGACCAGGCCTTCGACAAGGCCGTGGACCTGGTGGTGAATGCCGACAACATCTACGTGGTCGGGGTGCGCCGCTCGTTCGCGGTGGCCGACTATCTGGTCTACAACCTGCAACACACCAACAAGCGCATCCACTTGGTGTCGGGCCTCGGTGGCAGTTACCGCGAGCAGATGCGCAGCGTGCGCGCCAATGACCTGGTGATCGCCATCAGCTTTACGCCCTATGGCAAGGAAACCCAGCACTGCCTGCGTATTGCCCAGCACCATCAGGCGAAAACCCTGATCATCACCGACAGCAACCTTTCACCTTTGGCCAAGCGCGCCAACACGGTGCTGCTGGTCAACGAAGGCAGCTCGTTTGCCTTCCGTTCGTTGAGCGCGACCTTGTGCCTGTGCCAGGCGCTGTTTATCGCCGTGGCCTATCGACTGGAATTGAAGGTCGATGAGATTCATGAGCAGGTGGGGTTTGAGGATTAGCCTTTGAGGATTAACGCGAGGCTGTTTGCGAGTTGCTGAACCTCAGCTAAGGTTGTCCATCCCCCAAGGACCGTCGAGGAGAGGCTCAATGAAACTGATCGGCATGCTGGATTCGCCCTACGTGCGGCGCGTCGCCATTTCCGCCAAATGCCTGGGCATATCGCTGGAGCACGAGTCGGTTTCGGTGTTCAGAAACTTCGAGCAGTTCCAGCAGATCAACCCGGTGGTGAAGGCGCCGACCCTGGTGCTGGATGACGGCGAGGTGTTGATGGATTCGACGCTGATCATCGACTACCTGGAGGCTCTGGCCGCGCCGGGTAAAAGCCTGATACCCAACGATCTGGAGCAACGCTTGCGCTCGCTACGACTGATCGGCCTGGCGTTGGCGGCATGTGAGAAGTCGGTGCAGCTTTATTACGAACGTAACCTGCGGCCAGCGGAAATTCAGTACGCGCCTTGGGTGGAACGGGTCGAAGGGCAATTGGCCGCGGCATATTCGGCGCTGGAGCGGGAGCTGGAAAAACAGCCACTGAAGACCGACGGTTCGATTGCGCAGGACGGAATTACCCTGGCGGTGGCCTGGAGTTTTACCAACCTGATGGTGCCGGATCAGGTGGAAGCCGCGCGGTTTGCGCGGATCAGCGCGTTCACGGAGTATGCCGAGGGGCTTGAGGTGTTTGTCGGTACGCCGATTAACTGAGCCACAACGATCGTTCCCATGCTCTGCGTGGGAATGCATCCAATGACGCTCTGCGTCATATCGGACGCGGAGCGTCCGGGGCGGCATTCCCACGCGGAGCGTGGGAACGATCATCAGCGCCCACATAAACGGCGCATGATCTGTAGGAGCGAGGCTTGCCCGCGAAAGCGTCCTCAGGCCATTTCAACTTCCTTCGATTCAACCTGCGCTGCCCCTTCAAACCGATCCGCCAGAAACGGTGTGATGTCCAGCGGCAACGGCTCGTTGTTCACCAGTTTGTCCAGCAACACGCCGGTGATCGCCGACGTCAGGATGCCGGTGCGGAAATGTCCGCAGGCATTCAGGTAACCCTCCACCCCTTTCATCGGCCCGAGAATCGGCAGTTCGTCCGGCGAGCCTGGACGCAACCCGGCCCAGCAGCGTTTCAGGCTGATGTCGGCCAGTGCCGGAATACAACGCAGCGCCCCTTGCACCAGGCCGCTGATTTCCGGGTAGGTGGTGGTCACGTCGAAACCCTTGTCTTCGGTGGTACTGCCGATCAGGATTTCGCCGTTGTCTTTCTGCGCCACGTAACAGTCGCTGGTGGTCAGGCAACCGTGCAGGATCTTCGGCATGCGCTCGGTCAGCAGGATCTGGCCCTTCACCGGGTTCACCGGAATGCGAATGCCGGTGGCCTGCTCGCTGAGATCGGCGGCCCAGGCACCGGCGGCGTTGATCAGCGTGTCGCAATGGAACACTCCAGCCTCGGCGGTTTGCACGCCGCTGACCCGCGAGCCGTGGTGCAACACGCCAGTGACGTTGGTGTTGAAATACAGATCCACTCCGTTCTGCCGTGCGCCTTCGGTGTAGGCATCGGCCAGGCGGAATGGGCTGACCTGATGGTCGCAGAGAAACTCCAGCGCCCCCCTCGCCTCATGGCTGACACTCGGCTCGGCTTTGCGCAATGCTGCTTGATCGAGCCAGCGCACCTGGTCCGCCAGGTGTGGAATACAAGCGACGATGTGTTCCGCATAGAGCCGGTCTTCATCGTCATAGATCACGAATTTCAAGCCGGTCTTCTCGAACTTGAAATCCATTCCGTGATTCTCCTGCAACTCCCGATGCAGGTCCGGGTACATCGCGTTGGACTGCAAGGCGAAATCGAAGAACGACTGCGGCAGGATGTGCGGTGTGCTGGAATCCACCGCTACGGCCGCACCCTGGGCTTCGCGCTTGCGATTGGCCGACATCATGCGGAAGAAAATCACCCCGCACCCCAGCCCCACCGACTCGCCGATCGCCCACAGGCCACCGGCCGAAGCGCGGGTCGCGTTGCCCGGACGCTTGGCGTCGATCAGCGCGACTTTCAGGTGTTTGCGCTTGGACAATTGATAGGCGCAGGACGCCCCGATTACTCCGCCGCCGGCGATGACCACGTCGTAGAACTTACTCATGGCTTGCGGCCTCCGTGCCGACAGACTGGAACGCGGAAAAAGGAATCGGGTCGACGGGGAAACGCGGTCGCAACCAGCCCACGTCTTGCCGGCCGGTGGCTTCGCGCAACCGGTCGGTGCAATACCCCACACACATGCGCCCCTGACAATCGCCCATGCTCACACGGGTGCGCATTTTCAGGCTGGCCAGGTCTTGCACGCCCTGCTCCAACGCCCGATCGATATCGGCGCGGGTCGCGTGTTCACAGCGGCAGATCACCGTGTCGGCGGCCGGCAGTGCGGTCTGCCCGGCGCCGCGTTCGGTGTAGCGGTCGACGGCGGCGCGAAAGCGCACGATGGACTTGAGTTTCGACAGGTAACGGTCGCGCCGGACAAGCGCGAGTTCCAGGTCCAGCACATTGCGTTGCAGCAGAATCGACACCGCCGCGATCCGTCCTGCGAGCATGGCCGCCTCGCCACCGCGAATCCCGCCCATGTCACCGGCCAGGTGCACGTGGGGCTCGCTGCTTTGCTGCCAGACATTGGCGCTGGCCCGCAGATAGCCGTCGTCGCTGAAACCGTGATCCAGGCCCATTTGCTGGCTGAGTTGGGTGCGTGGAATGAAGCCGTAACCGACCGCCAGGGTCTGCGCGACAACCTGCTCGGCGCGACTCAGGTCCGGCTCCCAAGTGCTGGAGTACGGCGCGACGGTCACCGAACTCAAGTCATCCTCGCCCTGTGCCTCGACCACGCCCCAGCCATAGTGCATGGGAATGCCGTGCAGTTTCAGGTACGCGAGCATGCTCAAACCATCGAGAAACAGCTGTGGCTTGTTCAACAGCGCGAGGCTTTCCCGAGCGATTTTGCCGAACGCACACGCCTCGTAAACCCCGGCAACGCTCACCCCAGAGGTGTGCAGTTGGCAGGCCACCAGCGGCAACAACGGACCGGTGCCCGCAATCACCACTGGCCCCTGCGGTTTAACCACGCCGCTCTTGATTTGCAGTTGCAGACCACCCAATAGAATCACGCCGGGCAAGGTCCAGCCGGGAAATGGCACGCTGCGCTCATGGCAACCGGCAGCCAACAGCAACTGCGAATACTCGATCTCCTGCAAGCGCTCGTCAGCGTCCAGCAGCACCAGTGCGCGAGTGCCTTCAGCACCCACCACGCGATGGTTCAGGCGCACGTCGATCAGGGCCGACTGCTCCCGGAACTCTCCATGCAGCTTGGCCAGTGCCTCCGAATAACGCGGCCCCAGATAATCCAGCTGGACGCCATCACGCAACGGTCCGCGATAGACCACGCCGCCGAGCCGAGAGGCCTCTTCAAGCAAGATGCAACGCACACCGTGCCGAGCCAATTCAATGGCCGCGGCCATACCCGCCGGCCCACCGCCGACGATCACCGGGCGCAGGCTCATGACACCTCCTGCCCGGTGATACGGTTGATTCGGGTTTCGACGTCCATGCCCTCCCGCACGATCGTCTGGCAAGCGCGACGTTTGTGTCGGCCATTGATTCTCACCATGCAGCATTGGCACACGCCCATGCCGCAATAGGCACCGCTGACTTGATCGTGATCGTTGCGGGCCACTTGGCGTATGCCCAGTGATTGAATGACCGTCAGGACGGTTTCACCAATGGCGGCGTTAACGGTTTGGCCATTGATGCGCACAGTCATGTCCGCCTGCACCAGCGGCTGGATATCGAAGGTTCTGTCTTGGCGTTGCATTGTGGCGTTCATCCTTGAGAAGTTCAGGTAAGGGTTGCCAGCTCCATGCTGCACTTACACTTGCGGTGGCCCGAGATACAAAAACGAGGGGCCTGCTCGAGTACTAGTCGATGCCGCAACAAGGGCCTGGATTGTTCACGGTAAGGCATGCCCCCGAACGAAACATTGATCCAGGCCAGTAAAAGCTGCCGCACTCTTCACCGATCTTCAGCTGGAAAACACGTAATGCCCTTTGACCTTCTTCGAGCCCAGGAAGCCCAGATCCGGGAACAACAGCGTCTTGAGGTAAGCGACGAAAAACACCATGCCCAGCGTGATCCCGGCACCGACGAGCGTCAGTAGCGGATCTTCCTCAAACCCCTGGAACATGCGTGGAAACTGGCTCAGGGACAAGATCACGTAGATGGTGTAGGCCTGGGCAACGTTCTTGTAAAAGCCCCAAGCGAACAGCAGCGGAACCCCTGCGGCAAACAGGGTGAAAAACACGGCGGCACCTGGCCCGATCATCGAGCCGAGGAAGAACCCGAAGACAGCACCGAGCAACGCTTGGACAATGGTCAGAAAAAGTAAGGTCTTGATCTTGCCGGAATGTCGCTGACACAGCGCAGGGTCCGCATAGGCACCGATCCAGTACGCCAGCACCCGATCCTTGACCTCCCCGCCGGACAGCATCTTGTAAATTTCAGTCTTCGAACGCCCGCTTTCGAGCATCGCCACCAGTTGCCGTTTGCTTTCCTTTTTGTCCAAGGTATTTCTCCTGTGAGGCAAGTAGGAGCGGATGTGCTCCCGCTGGGTCGATTCTCGCTGCTTGGGCATCCGAAAAGCAAAACGCCGCTTCTACCTGAAGTAGAAGCGGCGCTGGCAAGTGCCTCAAAGGGGTCACGTGAGCAAGGCAATCAGAATGATGATCGGGATCGGTACGCCGAGAAAGAACAGCAATATAGAGCGCATGAGGGTTCTCCTGGGTTAGCGAACAGGTGGCAGCGTCGTGGTTGTGGTGGTGGTCACGTAGGCATCGGTTTCCAGGTACTCCACGGCATCCCGACGACGACCGCCGAAGATCGCGCCGAGGCTGGCAAAAAATGCACCGGCCAGTAGCGCGACGAACATCCACAACGCCGTCAACGCTGCGGCTTTGGCCGCGGTGTCGGCCGCTTGTTGCGCGGCCAGTTTGGCGTCGGCGACGGCTTTTTGGGTGCGGGCATAGACTTCATCGACACGACGTTCGGCGTCCGCTTGAGTGAGGTTGGTCCGCTGGGCGACCAGTTGTGCCAGGTAGACCCGATCCTCGGGCGCCAATTGACCGTCATTACGCAGGCTGCGCGCGAAGATCCGGGTGACGGTGCCATTGACGGCGTCCTCGCTGACGGCGACGGGCCTATCATCGCGAAACAGGCTGTCGACGAAGTAACCGTAAGGGTCACCGTCGGTATTACCGACCGCGCTACCGGCAGCCTGGGTCATGGCGCTGGCGGCACCGCCGGCGACCGTTGCCCCGGCCTGCACGCCGCCGCTGACGATGTTGCTGACCGAGCCGACCACCAGGGTCGCGGTCACCAGCGTCGCGATACACCAGGCCAGGAAGCCATGGGCGGTGTCACGGAAGTAGACCTCATCGCCGTGCAGGTAGGCCCACCTCACCCGCAGGCGACCGGCGATGTAGCCGCCGAGCCCGGACGCCACGATCTGGGTAAAGGCCAGCCAGACAATCGTCGAGATACCCAGGCTTTTGGCGCTGACGCCTTCATGGGCCCACGGCGAAACCGCCGAAAAACCCAGGCCAAAACCAAGCAGCACGAGGATCAGCGACAATGCCGCAGCCGCCGCGGCCCCGGCGAAAATAGCGGCCCAGGACACGCCCGAGAGCGTGCTGAACTCATCTGCGACAGGATAAAAACCATCAGAGGATCTGTTCATTGTTGTAGTGCTCCAGGCAGGTATTACAACTCGTCAAACGAGCAATTGCAGTCAACGTGCCAGTCGCACTATTTAAATAAATCTTTCTATTTCAAATAGTTGAAAACAATGAACTTCTCAGGGTCATGCAGTTTGCAAGGAGCCGACCATATCGGCGGGTTTTATGCATTGCGCTAAATGAATTACTTGCGCTTGTAGCTCTTGTTGCCGCTGGGCGTCAGGCAATACACCCCACCTCTTGGCCCGGTGCAGAAGGTACCGGTGCCGCAGGCGCAGCCATCGGAATCCTGCAGCAGCGTCTGCGGACGTGCCTGGCTTTCACTACCAAACATCGCCAAGCAGCTTTTCTTCGAACCACTGATGGAACCGTCATTGCACAGGAACAGATCGCCGTCGCAACGATCGATTCCGCCCTTCTTCCCCGAACATGGCGTGTTGGCAGCCCAGGCAGATGAGCCGAACATGCACAACAACAGCAAAAACATCGGCATCCAGCCACGAACCATTAAAGTGCGCACAGTGCAGCTTCCCTTTAGAGTTATGGCCGGATGATATCAACGTTCCAGCCAGGCTCACGAGGCAACATGAAAGTTAATTTAAAAAGCCGCGCGTAATTCTTGGCAAAATGAGCCCCACTTCGTATTGAACCGATTATCAGGCAAGCCCTATGACCCGCATCTTGACCATCGAAGACGACGCTGTGACCGCCCGGGAAATCGTCGCCGAACTGAGTAGCCACGGCCTCGACGTGGATTGGGTCGACAATGGCCGCGAGGGTCTTGCGCGCGCGGTCAGCGGCGACTACGACCTGATCACCCTCGACCGCATGCTGCCGGAGCTCGATGGCCTGGCGATTGTCACCACCCTGCGCACCCTGGGCGTGGCCACGCCGATCCTGATGATCAGCGCCCTCTCCGATGTCGATGAACGGGTTCGCGGCTTGCGCGCCGGGGGCGACGATTACCTGACCAAACCGTTCGCCACCGATGAAATGGCCGCCCGGGTCGAAGTCTTGCTGCGCCGGCAGAACACCGTGACCGCCCAGGCCACCACATTGCGCGTGGCCGATCTGGAGCTGAACCTGATCAGCCACGAGGCCAGCCGCGACAGCCAGTTGCTGACGCTGTTGCCCACCGAATACAAATTGCTCGAATTTCTGATGCGCAACACCGGGCAGATTCTGTCGCGGATGATGATTTTCGAAGAAGTCTGGGGTTATCACTTCGACCCCGGCACCAACCTGATCGACGTGCACATCGGCCGTCTGCGCAAAAAGATCGACCCGCCAGGCAAAGTCCCACTGATTCGGACGGTGCGAGGCTCGGGTTATGTCATTGCTGAACCCCTCTAAAGGCTGGCGCTCCTCCAGCAGCCGCTTGCTGGCACTCTACAGTTCGCTGTTCGTGGCCTGGAGCGGGATTCTCATGGGGGTCATGTACTACGAGGTGTCCAGCTACCTGGACACCCTGGCCAAGCATTCGTTGATGCAACGTCAGCATCTGTTTTCTCGCTTCCAGGGCGCGCAACTGGAGGACGCCCTCGCCGCCAGCGTGACCTTCGACATTCGCGGCATCGATGCCTATGGCTTGTTCGATGACCAGCGGCGTCACCTCAGCGGGCCCTTGCGCCAGATCCCCCAAGGCCTGCCGCTGGACGGCAAGATTCACATCCTCAGCGACTGCGTCGATGCCGACGACCCGACCCTGCCCGCCGACAGTTGCGATGCCGCGGCGACCCGGACCCTGGACGGGCGCTGGCTGGTATTGGTGCGGGACAACGGTTCGTTGTTTGCTGTGACCCGGATCATCCTGCACGCGCTGCTGTGGGGCGTGTCGCTGACCATTCTGCCCGGCATCGCCGGCTGGCACTTATTGCGACGGCGCCCGCTGCGGCGGATCCGGGCGATCCAGGCCAGCGCCGAAGCCATCGTCGCCGGCGACTTGACCCGACGCCTGCCGCTGTCCAGCCGCCGTGATGAGCTGGACATGCTCGCCGCCATCGTCAACGCCATGCTTGAACGCATCGAGCGCTTGATGAACGAGGTCAAGGGCGTGTGCGACAACATCGCCCATGACCTGCGCACACCACTGACGCGCCTGCGGGCGCAGCTGTACCGGATTCAGCAACAGGCCGATGACGGTTCGACGCTGGCCGTGCAACTGGATTCGGTGCTCGGCGAGGCCGATACCTTGATGGCGCGTTTTCGTGGGCTGTTGCGGATTTCCGAGCTGGAGGATCGCCAGCGCCGTTCGGGTTTCGTGCAACTGGACCCGGTGCCGTTGCTGCAAGAGTTGCATGACTTTTATCTGCCGCTGGCCGAAGAAGGCGAACTGACCTTTGAACTGCAACTGCCCGAATCCCTGCCCCGACTCAATGGCGACCGGGCGCTGCTGTTCGAAGCCGTGGCGAATTTGCTGAGCAACTCGATCAAGTTCACGCCGCCGGGTGGCAAGGTGATTTTGCGTGGGGTGAATGACGCCGGGCATACGCGAATCGAAGTACTCGACTCCGGCCCCGGCATTGCGCTGGCCGAACGTGAGGCGGTGTTTCAGCGCTTCTATCGCGCCGAGGGCGGTAACCCACAAAGCGGATTCGGGCTGGGCCTGTCGATCGTCGCGGCGATTGTCAGCCTGCACGGTTTTACGCTGGAAGTCGGCAGCAGCGAACTGGGTGGAGCGCTGTTGGTGCTTGATTGCCGACAGAGTTTGATTCCTCAGGCCTGACCCAAATCTCCTGAAATGACACATAACCTGTGGGAACGGGCTTGTGGCGAGGGGGCTTGCCCCCGTTTGAGTGCGCAGCACTCACAAGATCTTTGGTACATCAGAGATTTTGGGGCTGCTTCGCAGCCCAACGGGGGCAAGCCCCCTCGCCACAGGTCGCTCCCACAGGGGATTTGCCTGGGCAGGGGAACTCGATTCAATACCCCGGAACCTCGCGCAGAAACACCGGCAGGTCGGTGATCGGCGGCAGGGCCGGAATCTCGCAGTACATCTGGACCACCCAGCCTCGGTGATAACTGGCGTGGTTGACCACATGCAAAAGCATCGCGCCGGCGCTCATGACCCCGTTTTCGCCCGAGACGGAGGTGAATTCGATGGGTTTATCCAGCGAATCGTCGGTCTGGGCCGAGCTCCATCCACAGAACCATTGATCAATCTCCTGTTGCACCAGTCGCAGCTCGGTGAGTTCGGGATGGAGCAGCCCATGGGAGGTTTTGAAGCCGTGGCCGCGCCCTTCCAGATGCGCCTGCCAGATACAGTCGACCACGTAGATATGGTTCAAGGTGCCGATGATGTTGTTGAACACCGACATCCGTTTGCGGTTGAGCTCTTCCGGTGGCAGCGCCATGAGGCTGTCGAAGAGTCGCTGATCGGCCCAGCGCCTGTAATCGGCGAGCATGCGGGCAGTGCGTACGTTGATCATCAGAGGTCTCCCATGACGATGGGCGCATTGCCAAGAATAGCCCTCGCGGTGAATGGCATCGCAGACACTGATAACCGGCACCTTCACGACGACCGTTGTAGCAGCTGGCGCAGCCTGCGTTCGGCTGCGCAGCAGTCGTAAAACCTGCCCATGCGGTTTACCTGATAGACCGCAGCGCCTGAATTCACGACTGCTGCGCAGCCGAACGCAGGCTGCGCCAGCTGCTACGAGGAATGTGGAGCGGCCAGTATTTTTACCACCCGGTCAGCCAGCGCCAGGCAACTGGTCAGCCCCGGCGATTCGATGCCGAACAGGTTGACCAGCCCCGGCACGCCATGCACATCCGGGCCGCTGATGACGAAGTCGGCGGCCGGCCCGTTCGGCCCGCTGATTTTCGGGCGAATCCCGCTGTAGGCTGGTTGCAGGCTGTTATCGGGCAACGCCGGCCAATAGCGCCGGATCGCCTGATAGAAATCTTCGCTACGGCGGGAATCGACGCGGTAATCGACGTGCTCGACCCATTCAACATCCGGCCCGAAACGCGCCTGACCGCCCAGGTCCAGGGTCATGTGCACGCCCAGCCCGGCGCTTTCCGGTGCCGGGTAAACCAGATGCCGGAACGGCGCCCTGCCACTGAAACTGAAGTAACTGCCCTTGCACAGCCAGGCCTTGGGAACGTGCTGCGCGGGCAAGCCTTCGATCCGGCTCGCCACTTCAGGCGCGGACAATCCCGCGCAGTTGATCAACTGGCGACAGCTCAACGTCATCGGCTGAGCGCCACCCATGTGCAGTTCAAAACCGTGCCCGGTGCAACGGGCCGATTCCAATGGCGTGTGAAAGGCTATCGAAGTACCGCACGCTTCAGCATCTGCCTGAAGCGCCAGCATCAGGGCATGGGAATCGACGATGCCGGTGGACGGCGACCAGAGCGCGGCAACGCAGGACAACGCCGGTTCAAGCGCCCGCGCCTGCCCGGCATCCAGCCATTGCAGGTCATCGACACCGTTGCGCTGGCCCTGCTCCAGCAACGCCTGCAAGGCAAGGCGCTGACGGTCATCGGTGGCCACGATCAGCTTGCCGAGACGCTGGTAATCGACGCCGCGCTCAGCGCAGAAGGCGTACAGCCGTTGCCTGCCCTCCACGCACAATTGCGCCTTGAGACTGCCGCTCGGGTAATAGATGCCAGCGTGGATCACTTCCGAATTGCGCGAACTGATGCCCACGCCAATCCCCTCGCCTGCCTCGACCAGAATCACTTCTCGCCCGATCCGCGCCAGGGCCCTGGCCACCGCCAGCCCGACCACACCGGCCCCGACCACCACGCATTCGATATCGACGCTCACCTGCCCTCCACCCATTCAAGCCATCCCTGGCTCCCGATGATCGACCAGGCTGGAGATTATCGCCAGCATGACCACGAAGATCCCATCACGGGTTACATACGGTCCGTTCCATCCAACGGTCATCAAAACGACAACTAACTGTCAATTAGCTGAACCACTACACACTTCAATAACCAAATCCCTTTTAACCGGCCATTAAGCGCACTTTTACGATTGACTTCACAAGCCTCGCTCAGTAAATTGCCCGGGCCGGTAACAACGGCCTTTTATCAACTCACAAAAGAATCCAATGGACACAGTATCTAGTCGCTGTCGGATGACTGCCAACAGGCAGGATCTGGCACATAACCCAGACAATGACGGGACTCGACTTTTCGGTCGGGTGAGCTGCGCTAGAGCCTGAGGCTCCACCGTAACTTGCCTCACCGGAATCAGTCCGGCCCAGAGGCATGTTATGAACTTCAAAACCACTGTAATGCCAGGCGTACGCGCCTTTGCATCGACCATGCGGGTCAAGCTTTGCCGTGAGCGTCTGTTGACGACTCGGCCCAGTGCCCCGTTTTCCACCCCTCCTGCCCACACCAAGGCACAACCTCGTGCCAACTGGCGCGTCTGCCCGACAACGGGCCGGCTTCAGCAACGCTGGAGCTTCGACGAAAGCCAGGACCCACCGAATCGGCGCATCGCGCGCCTTTTCCAGCAGGCGAGCCTGATGCTCGGCCTGTCCGGTGGGGCACGCACTTTCAATTGATTTGAAGGCACTTTTTATTTTAAGGAGCTTTTGATTTTAAGGAGTTTCCAAAGTCCTTCCTGAACGGTTTTCTTAAAACGAAATCCGACAACTTCTTATTGCCTGTTAAAAACAACATTTATTGGAATTAGTTATGGACGAAGCCAGTAGTCGGTTCGCTGCCTGTCACGTGTTAGTTGATGGACAGCGAACGTTAAAACATCAAAACACAATCATCCGACTCGATCGCATATTTGCGGCTCGACATACGTGCGCTCGTCTTTGATTAGCTGAGTACCTGTGTGTCGTGCCGCAAGACTGCGGCAGGAGCACAGCAATGACCCTAGTAAACACCGCAAAGAAAACCACCCGCGGCGCCTCCAGCGACAACGCCAAGCTGTCGATGCGCGCCGCCCGGGAAGCGCAAAACGGCCTGGCCGTCACCCTCACCAACCTCAACGCCACCACTGACGGTTTGACCGAACTCGAAGCCGAAGGCCGTCTGACGCGTGGAGGCCACAACGAAGTCGCCCACGACAAGCCGCCTCACGCCATCGTCCAACTGCTCAAAGCCCTGAACAATCCCTTCATCTACGTGCTGTTGACCTTGGCCGGCATCAGCTTCTTCACCGACTACTGGCTGCCCATCAGCCAGGGTCAAGGCGACGACGCCGACCTGACCAAGGTCATTATCATCATGACCATGGTCAGCCTGAGCAGCCTGCTGCGGTTCTGGCAGGAATACCGCTCGGCCAAGTCCGCCGAAACCCTCAAGGCCATGGTGCGCACCACTGCCACCGTCCTGCGTCGCCCACAAAAGGACCGCCCGCCAGTGCTGCGCGAAGTGCCGATGCGCGAACTGGTGGCCGGCGACATCGTGCAACTCAGCGCTGGCGACATGATCCCGGCGGACATCCGCCTGATCGAATCCCGCGACCTGTTCATCAGCCAGGCCGTGCTGACTGGCGAAGCCTTGCCGGTCGAGAAGTACGACACGCTGGGGGACGTGGCGCAGAAGTCAGCGACCGGCAGCGCGACCGATCAGTCCAACCTGCTCGACCTGTCGAACATCTGCTTCATGGGCACCAACGTGGTCAGCGGCACCGCCAAAGCGGTGGTGGTCGCTACCGGTTCGCGCACCTACTTCGGCTCGCTGGCCAAAGCCATTGTCGGCTCACGGGTGCAAACCGCGTTCGACCGTGGGGTGAACAGCGTCAGCTGGTTGTTGATTCGTTTCATGCTGGTCATGGTGCCGATCGTGTTCCTGCTCAACGGCTTCTCCAAAGGTGACTGGAGCGATGCGTTCCTGTTTGCACTGGCAGTGGCGGTCGGCCTGACCCCGGAAATGCTGCCGATGATTGTCAGCGCCAACCTGGCCAAAGGCGCCATGGCCATGGCCAAGCGCAAAGTGGTGGTCAAGCGCCTTAATGCGATCCAGAACTTCGGTTCGATGGACGTGCTGTGCACCGACAAGACCGGCACCCTGACCCAGGACAAGATCATTCTTGAGCACCATGTCGACATCAATGGCCAGCGTGACGATTCGCTGCTGGAGCTGGCCTGGCTCAACAGCCATCACCAGAGCGGACTGAAAAACCTGATGGATCAGGCGGTGGTGCAGTTCGCCAACAACAACCCAAAGTTTCGCGTGCCGTTCGCCTACAGCAAGGTCGATGAATTGCCGTTCGACTTCGTGCGTCGGCGCCTGTCGATCATCGTCAAGGACACCCGCGACGATCACCTGATGGTGTGCAAAGGGGCGGTCGAGGAAATGCTGACCATCGCCAGCCACGTCAATGAAAACGGCACGGTCGTGGCGTTGGATGATCAACGTCGCCAGGCGCTGCTGGCCCTGGCCAACGAGTACAACCAGGACGGCTTCCGGGTGCTGTTGGTCGCTACCCGTGAGATCCCGAAGGCACAGACGAAAAACCAGTACGCCACCACTGACGAACGCGAGCTGGTGATTCGCGGCTTCCTGACCTTCCTCGATCCACCGAAGGAAACCGCCGGCCCGGCAATCGCCGCGCTGCGTGATATGGGCGTGACTGTCAAAGTGCTGACCGGCGACAACGCCGTGGTGACCTGCAAGATCTGCCGCGAAGTCGGCCTGGAACCCGGCACACCGCTGCTCGGCCAAGACATCGAGAAGATGGACGACGCCACCCTCCAGGCGCGGGTCGAGGAACGCACGGTGTTCGCCAAGCTCACCCCGCTGCAGAAATCCCGGGTGCTCAAGGCGTTGCAGGCCAACGGTCACACCGTGGGTTTCCTCGGTGACGGCATCAACGACGCCCCTGCCCTGCGCGATGCCGACGTCGGCATCTCGGTGGACAGCGGCACCGACATCGCCAAGGAATCGGCTGACATCATCCTCCTGGAAAAGAGCCTGATGGTGCTCGAAGAAGGCGTGCTCAAGGGCCGCGAAACCTTCGGCAATATCATGAAGTACCTGAACATGACCGCCAGCTCCAACTTCGGCAACGTGTTCTCGGTACTGGTGGCCAGTGCGTTCATTCCGTTCCTGCCGATGCTGTCGATCCACTTGCTGCTGCAAAACCTCATGTACGACATCTCTCAGCTGGCGCTGCCGTGGGACAAGATGGACAAGGAATTCCTGCGCAAGCCACGCAAGTGGGATGCGAAGAATATCGGCCGTTTCATGCTGTGGATCGGGCCGACCTCATCGGTCTTCGACATCACCACCTTCGCGGTGATGTGGTACGTGTTCGCCGCCAACAGCGTGGAAATGCAGGGCCTGTTCCAGTCCGGCTGGTTCATTGAAGGGCTGCTGTCCCAGACCCTGGTGGTGCACATGCTGCGCACCCAGAAAATCCCATTCTTCCAGAGCACCGCCGCCTTGCCGGTGATCCTGATGACCGGGCTGGTGATGGTGTTGGGCATCTACATTCCGTTCTCGCCACTGGGCACGCTGGTCGGTCTGCAACCGCTGCCGTGGGCGTACTTCCCATGGCTGGTGGGCACCTTGCTCAGCTACTGCGTGTTCGCGCAGGTCATGAAAACCCTCTACATCCGTCGCTTCAAGCAATGGTTCTGATGACCTGAACACCTTGAGTGAAGGGTAACCCTGTGGCGAGGGGGCTTGCCCCCGTTGGGTCGCGAAGCGGCCCCCTGCATTTTTCAGGCACACCGAGTCGCCTGGATTTACGACTGCTTCGCAGCGGAACGGGGGCAAGCCCCCTCGCCACAGTTTTTGTGCTTGTGGCCTTCAATAATGCAACACGCAAAAAGGGAGAGTCCTCATGTCGGGAACTACTCTACTGATCAACCTCGCAGGCTCCATCGCCCTGTTGTTGTGGGGCACCCATATGATTTCTTCGGCGCTGTTGCGCGGCTTCGGCACGCCATTGCGTCAGTGGCTGGGCCACAACCTGAACAACCGCTGGATGGCTTTGCTGTCCGGCATCGGCATCACCGGCGTCCTGCAAAGCAGCACCGCCGTCAGCCTGATGGCGACTTCATTCACTGCTGCCGGGACACTGGGACTGGCGCCGGCACTGGCAGTGATGCTCGGCGCCAACATCGGTTCGACCCTGGTGGTGCAACTGCTCAGCGCCGATGTGTCGATGCTCACCCCCATTGTTTTGCTGGCGGGGCTGATCGTCTTTCGGCTGCGTGATGACTCGCGCTACGAAAGCGTCGGTTGCGCGTTGATCGGCCTGGGGCTGATGCTGCTGGCCCTGCACATGCTCGGCTCGACACTCGCCGAAGTGGAGGGCACGCCGATCTTCCAGCTCATCATGCAAAGCCTTGATGGCGACCTGCTGATTGCCCTGCTGGTGGCGCTGATCCTCACCTGGCTCTGCCACTCCAGCGTGGCCGTGGTGCTGCTGATCGTCTCGTTGGCCGCTACCGGCATGCTCTCGGCCAGCACGATTGTCGCCCTGGTACTGGGGGTGAACATCGGCGGTGCGCTGCCCTCGGTCATCAATGCCGGTTCGAGCGTTGGCCGACGCCTGCCGCTGGGCAATCTGCTGGTGCGGGTGGTCGGTGCCCTGGCGGTCTTGCCGTTTGCCGGCTTGCTCGCTCAGGCGCCGCTCGCGCCCTCGACACTGGTGGTGTGCCTGCACACCGGTTTCAATCTGCTGCTGGGGTTGGTGTTCATCGGCCTGACCGACGTGCTCGCCAATGCCCTCACCCGACTGTTGCCGGCGCCTGAGCGGGATGTCGACCCTGGCATGCCGCACTACCTGGATGAGGCCGGTCTGGAAGTGGCCAACATCGGTTTGTCGAATGCCGCCCGCGAAGCGTTGCGCATGGCCGACATGCTCTCGGCCATGCTCGGCCGGATGCTCCATCTGCTCCACACATCGCTACCGGCCTGCGCCGATGAAGTGCGGCGCATCGATCAATCCCTGGACCTGCTCAGCGCGGCGATTCGGGCTTATCTGGCCGACATCGGCAAGGAGGGCATCAGTGACAGCGATGCCGATCGCTCCCAGGAAATCCTCACGTTCGTGATCAACCTCGAACATGCCGCGGACATTCTTTCCAGCAGCCTCGCACAGCTGGCCATGCGCCGCTTGCGCCGGGGTGAACAGTTCTCGGCCTTCGAACTGGGCAACATCGCCCCGCTGCATGATGCCGTGCTGGAGAGTTTGAGCCTTGCGATCACCGTGTTCCTGCGCGAAGACATCGCCACCGCGCACCAACTGATCCATCGCAAGGAGATCGTCAGAAGGCTCGAAGCAGGAGCCAGCCGCGAGCACTTTCGCCAGTTGCAGGAAGACAAAAGTACCTGGGCGGAATCCGGCGATATTTTCCAGCGGGTGCTGCGTGATTACCGGCGTGTGCATCACCACATCGCCGCGCTGGCGTATCCGCTGCTCGAACGCGCCGGTGAGCGCTCGATCGAGAGCATCGATCAGGCAAAGGAAAACCCGTCATGCGCCTGCTGATCTGTGCCGGGCGTCATTACGCCGACAGCCGTCTGTGCCGCCGGGTACTCGACGCCTTCCAGCGCATGCACCCGGTGCATGTGCTGATTCATGGCGGCAACCGCTTTCTGGGTGGCGAAATTGAAGAGTGGGCCCGGGAACAAGGCGCCGACATCGTGCGCTACCCGCCCAATTGGCAGCGACATGGCAAGTCAGCCGAACGCCTGCGCAACCACTTCATGTTGCTCGACAGCCGACCGGACGTAGTGATCGCCCTGCCCGGCGGCGAAGACACCGAAGAACTGCTCGCCCAAGCCCGGGCGGCCGGTTTGCAAACTTTATCGGTAGGAGATCGGAGCTGATCCGCTGCCTGCCATCGAAGACTTCAAGGTAAACCTCATGCAAAAACCAACACGTCACTTCATGTCCCTTGTGCGCAGTTTGCCGCCATCGCAAAGCCGTAGGCTGCGGCGCAATCTGTTGTTCATCAGTATCACCCTGAGCCTGATTGCCCTCCTGAGCGTGATCTCCAAGGCCCACGCGGCCGGCGGTGCATACGTGGTGGACGACGCTGCGATCAATGCGCCGGGCGAATGCAACATCGACGCCTGGTACCAGAGCGGTCGGCATAATCACTCATCCAGCAACGCAGTGCTGTCCCAGGACTGCACGCTCAAGGGGCTGCCCAACCTGCAACTTGGCGCGGCCATACAGCACAGCCGCGATGACCGGGATTCGGAAACTCAACTGAGCCCGCAATTCAAAACCCTACTGTTCTCCCGCGAAGACCTCGGCATTCAATTGGCACTGGCAGGGTCAGCGCATTTTGCCTTCAATCGTGACCACACCTTCGATGGCGCCGACCTGAACCTGCCATTCACCTACCAACCGATTGAAGCATTACGCCTGAACGTCAACGCCGGTTGGGCCCACGCCTATGACGACGGCGAGCAAAACCATCGCTGGACCTGGGGCACCGGCGTCGAGTATGACCTCGCCAGGTCCTTGACCCTGGCCGCCGAACGCTATGGCCAGCAAGGGGGCGAACAGGCCTGGCAGGCCGGGCCGCGTTTGCACATTGGCGAGCGGGTCGATGTCGATCTGCTGGTCGGCCGCGACCTGACGGGCGAGCGTGATCAGTGGCTGACCACTGGGGCTACCGTACGGTTCTGAGCGCTCGCCTGTGCCTATATCGAATCGGCAGGGAACTCCTGAGCATCGACAGGCATCCTAAACTATGTGTTACTTCCTTTACGCTTTCGGAGGACGCCGTCATGCGCCGTCTATTGCTCATATCTTCACTAGTGCTTTGTTTGCCCGTTGGTTCGGCCATGGCCGATGTAGAGGCAAAAGATGTCGCCACCTCGGCCGGTATCTCCGCATCGCTGTACTCGACATTCAAAGATGACAAAATCGTGATTCCCGCCCGGGATGACGCCTCTAGCTTCGTGGCAAGTGGCGGTACGATTCGCGGCGCTTATCTGGAGTCGGTGTTGAAGCAAATTCGACAAGATCACCCCGACCTCCAGGCCAGCGATGAAGACTTGGCCAAAGCGATCCTCGCTCAATAAGGCCCGGTCGCTGAAACCTGCAAAAATCAGCCGTGGGGCTCGCAACACTGGATAGTGTTCGGGCCCTAGGTTGCTTGCGCCCCAGCGGACAGGCGTGCCCAGCCGGCGACCAATTGCGCGCTGATGCTGACGCCGCCGCACACCACAATCACCACGTCATGGGCCTCGGCAATCGCCGGATGGTCCAGGTACGCCACTGCCAATGAAACGCCGCACGCCGGCTCGACCAACTGACGCAGGTCGTTGGCGTAACGAACCACGCCCATGATCGCCTCATCATCACTGAGCACTACGCATTCGTGCGCAAAATCAAGGATGTGCTGCACCGGCCAGGCCGCCACCTGCGCCGCGCCAAGTGACGTGGCGACGGTATCGATGCGCGCCAATCTGACCGGGTGGCCGGCACTCACAGCGGCCGCGAACGACGCTGCGCCCTGGGTTTCGCACGCAACGATTCGACAATCCATGCGCTGATGACGAATCAGTCCAGTGAGCAGGCCCGCCAGCAAACCTCCGCCGCCCACCGACGTCACCAACACATCGACCTGAGGACAGTCCTCGAGGATTTCATCCACCATCGTGCTGTGCCCTTCCCACAACACCGGATGATCGAAGGCTGGCACGTATTCGGTGTCCGCGCCCTTTGCGAGCTCTTTCGCTCGTTGATTGGCTTCGTCCCAGACCTTGCCGTGGACGATCACCTCGGCACCGGTTTTCCTGATCCTGGCGCGGGTGGTTTCCGGGGTGGTGTTCGGCACCACGATGCAGGCCTTCAGCCCAAGGCTGCCGGCGGCCACAGCGGTGGCCAACCCGGCGTTACCCCCGGAAGGACAGACCACTTTGCGCTTGCCCTGCTCCGCCGCCTGACTGCACAGCAGGCCCATGCCGCGCAGTTTGAACGAGCCGCTGGGTTGCAGGTTTTCCAGCTTTAGCCAGATCCGCCGGGCCGGAGTCGACAGGCCCGGGTGCAGAATCAGGGGCGTTCTGATGTGAAGCATCGTGTGCTCCTTGTGACGCTCCCGGCTCGTCGAGATGTTCAACGAGCCGGGACTGAATAGATAGAATCATCCTTATCCAAGCTTAGTTCACCCTGCCCCACGGCTGTCGTCCTGGCGATAACGCACTGCCCCGCGTAGGAGCTGCCGCAGGCTGCGATCTTTTGATTTTTGAGCGATATTGATAGGGTCAAAGTGAAAAGATCGCAGCCTGCGGCAGCTCCTACATGTCCTTTGCGAAGTCAGTCATGAAAATCTCGGCCAAACTCGCGTTTTTCACCCTCGTCAGCACCCTTGCCTACCTCGCTCTCGCGGTGTTCGGGCTGGGCGGGTTGACAGCTTTTTTCTCGCAGCCGCCGTTGGTGGTCATTGCGCTTGCAACCCTGGTGATGGCGATCGTGTCTTGGTTCAGCGAGGGCAACCTGAGCTCCGGCGAGCGCGAAGACCGCGCCAATCGCTGGGTGCTGCCGGTTTTCGGGGTGCTTGGGTTGTTGAGTGGGTATCTGCCAGCCTATACCGACCGGATCGACTTCTGGACCTTCGGTGGCGAGGGCGTACGTTGGCTGGGTGCGCTGCTGTTCATCGGCGGCGGCGCGCTGCGGATGTGGCCGGTGTTTGTGCTGGGCAAACGCTTCAGCGGCCTGGTGGCGATTCAGCCGGGGCACCGACTGGTCACCGACGGGATTTATCGGACCTTGCGCAACCCCAGCTATTTGGGGCTGTTGATCAATGGCGTGGGCTGGGCGCTGGCCTTTCGTTCCGGGGTCGGGTTGCTGCTGGTGGCGCTGATGTTGATCCCGCTGATCGCCCGCATTCGCTCCGAAGAAGCGCTGTTACGCACGCAATTCGGCAGTGAATATGAGGCTTACTGTGCCCGTAGCTGGCGATTGATTCCGGGAATCTACTAACACACAACGCCAATCCCACCGCCGCCTTCGCGGGCAAGCCTCGCTCCTACAGGGGTAGCGGTGATTCCTGTAGGAGCGAGGCTTGCCCGCGAAGGCAGCGGCACATTCAGCATTGATGTGACTGAAAGCCATCCCACATCAGAGTGTGTACAGGCTGATCTGGCTGTGGAGATCCACTCGCGCCTCGACCGAGTCATAACTGGCCAAAGTGGCATGCGGGGTCTGGAGCGGATGAACGTGTGTCGCGGTGATGACCATGACGTGGGCACCCGCCGCTTCGCCCGCACGAATCCCCACGGCGGCATCTTCAAAGATCAGGCAATCGGTGGGCTCGACCCCTAGCCGACGAGCGGCCAATCGATAGCCCGCAGGGTCGGGTTTGCCGGCGCTGACATCTTCGGCAGTGACCATCACCAAAGGTTCGGGAATGCCTGCCGCCGCCATTCGGCGCAAGGCCAGCGCCCGTGGTGCGGAGGTGACGATGGCCCATTGATTGGCGGGCAGCGACTTGAGGAAACTCGCTGCGCCAGCCACCTCGACAATCCCTTCCACATCCTCGATTTCCGCCTCGGTGATCCACGCGGCTTCAGCTTCAGCATCCACCCCGGGCAAGGCCAGACGAGTGATAGTGTCGATGGCGCGTACGCCGTGGATGGTCGGCAGGAAGGTATCGACATCGACCCCGTGGCGCAGGGCCCAAGTGGTCCAGATCCGCTCGGCGGCAGCGATGGAATTGAGGACAGTTCCGTCCATATCGAACAGAAAGGCGCGGTACGAGATGTTGAACACGGATGCTTGAACGGACAAAGGGCGATTTCCAGGACCAGGCGAGTATTTTCAAGCAATGTACATCACCCACGCAGGAACTGCCGCAGGCTGCGATCTTTTGATCTTCGTTTTAAAAGCAAAATCAAAAGATCGCAGCCTGCGGCAGCTCCTACACGGTCCGGTTCGAATGCAAGGCGTTCTGCACACAATCGAGCAACTGCCCCACCGCCCAAGGTTTCTTGATGAACGCCACCCGATGCTTGACCCCGGAGCTTTTCGGGGTTTCGAAGCCGGACATGATCATGATCGGTTTGTCCGGCCAACGGTCACCGAACTGATTGGCCAGGTCCGCGCCATTGAGTTTGCCCGGCATGGTGATGTCCGTCAGCAACAGTCCTACCTCCGGCGCGTGCTGCTCCAGAAACTGCGACGCGGCGTCTGCGCTGACCTTTGGTTCAACCGCAAAGCCTTCCTCCTGAAGAATTTCGCACAGAAACTCCAGGATCAACGGATCGTCCTCCACCACAAGAATCAACCCGTCAGACAAGTGCGCGCCCGCCGTCGATACTGGACCCATGACTGTGTCACTCCCTGATTACGTAAATAATTTGCGCGGGCTCAAATCCGCCACCTACAGGTATGAGCAGCGGACTTCGTGGAAATTCATTTTTGATACACCTGACTTGGACATTCTCCGTCCAGGCTGACAAATACGACCGTTTGTCAGCGCATAATTGTGGTTAAAATGCCGCCCCCCCATGCATGGCCGACTTTGCCCGATGAACCCAGATGCCCTCTCCGTCCTCCACGACCATTTGCTGACAGCGCTTGCGGCTGCACCGGCAGAAACCCGTCGGCTATTCCACGGCCGTGGCCGCTGCTGGCCGGGGCTGGAGCAGTTGACTGTCGACTGGCTGCAGGGCGTGGTGCTGGTCTCGCTGTTCAAGGAACCAGACCCTGCGCAACTGGAGGAGCTGAAGCGCTTGCTGATGGAGATCACTCAGGTGCCGGAGTGGAAACAATCCGGCGCGCACACCTTGCTGCTGCAACATCGCTATTTGCTGCAAAGCACCACCGAATGGCTGCTCGGGGAGCCGATCGACGAGATGACGATCACCGAGGGCGGCCTGCATTATCGCGTGGACCTGGGCCGCAAACAGAACACTGGCCTGTTCCTCGACATGCGCTACGGTCGCGATTGGGTGCGGGCCAATGCTCAGGGCAAGCGTGTGTTGAATCTGTTCGCCTACACCTGCGGCTTCTCGGTAGCCGCCATCGAGGGGGGCGCGTTGCATGTGGTCAATCTAGACATGTCCAGCCCGGCCCTGAGCCGTGGTCGCGACAATCACCGGCTCAATGGGCATGACTTGAGCAAGGTGAGTTTTCTCGGCCATGACCTGTTCAAGTCCTGGGGCAAGGTGATCGGCAAGGGCCCATACGACCTGGTGATCATCGACCCGCCGTCCTTTCAGAAAGGCAGTTTTCTGCTGACCAAGGATTACCAGCGCGTGCTGCGCCGTCTGCCGGAATTGCTCAGCCCTCAGGGCACGGTGCTGGCTTGTATGAACGATCCGGCGTTCGGTGCGGACTTTCTCATCGATGGCGTCACCCGCGAAGCGCCGAGCTTGCGGTTTGAGCAGCGGCTGGAAAATCCGCCAGAGTTTCCCGATGCCGATGTCGAGTGCGGGTTGAAGGCGTTGGTGTTCACGCTGAAAAACTGAGTCACCGCCCGCCCCCCTGTGGGAGCGAGCCTGCTCGCGATGACGGTGGGTCAGTCGATAGCCGTGTTGAATGATAAACCGCTATCGCGAGCAGGCTCG
>NZ_AKJB01000153.1:0-6062 GCF_000282555.1 Pseudomonas sp. GM102
TAGCCATTTCATTAGGGGATCTGCGGCGTTCACAAAACCATTGTGGGAGCGAGCCTGCTCGCGATGGGAGCAACACGGTCCACCTGACAAACCCTGAATTCGGTCTACATTAAAAAGCCACTACCCAAAGCGCAGGGATTCGCTTATCCTTTTCGCTGTATATAGATACAGTAGTCGAAACAGACAACTAATGTGAAGGCATGTGAGGTGGTGAATGGCCGTCGAAGTGGTATACCGCAGCAGCCGAGATCTGGAGCGCTTGTTCATGGATAAAGCCGAAGCTGACCGTCATGACAAAATGCTCGAACTGGCCGAATTGCTGGCGGAAGTGTTGCAAAAAGCCGTTCCGTCCCTGACTGAACAGCAAGTGGAAGAAGCCGGGATCTACATGGCGAAAAACCGTGATGTATTCGCCAAGGCATTCAAGAGCCAGCCGGACGCTCTGTCCGAACTGCTGAATGCACCCGCCGAAGCCATTGAACCTGTTAAAGCCACTGAACCTGTTGAAGTAGCTGCACCAGTTGAAGTAGCGAGCGCTGAGCCGACCAAGCCAGCCAAGGCCGCCAAGACGCCAAAGTAAGCAATGCCCGAATTGAATAGGCCCTGAGTCAAATGGCTCAGGGCCTTTTTCATGCCTGCAACCTAGACCTCGGGTTGTTCCAGCGCCTCGACCAACGCTTTGAAGAATCGTGCCGCCTCGCCGCCGGTGACCACCCGATGATCAAAGGTCAGGGACAGCGGCAGGATCGGATGCACCACCACCGCGCCCTCGACCGCCACCGGTTCATCGCGGATCGCCCCGGCGGCGAGGATCGCCACTTGCGGTGGCACCACCACCGGGTTGGCGTAGCGACCGAACAAGGTGCCGAAGTTCGACAGGGTCAGGGTCGCACCCATCATTTCCTGGGGCGGGATCGAGCGCGCCTGCACATCGGCCCGCAGACGCATCACACCTTCTTTCAAATCCGCCGCCGAGCGTTGACCGACATCGCGCAATACCGGCACGAACAAGCCGTCAGGCGTATCCACGGCAATGCCCAGATCGAGTCGTTCGTGTTGCTTGAGCGCCAGGGTTTTGCCGTCAAAGGCGCTGTTGAGCACCGGTTCCACCGCGCAGGCCGCCGCCATCGCCTTGGCCAGGCGAATCAGCGGTTCTCGCGCCTGCCCCCAGCGATGCAGATCGGCATCACCGAAAATCGTCACCGGCACCACTTCGGCATGGGACCTGGCCATGTTCAGCGCCATGCTGCGTCGCACGCCACGCAGCTTCTCGCCGCCGAAGCGTTCGCGTTCCGTCTGGGCTGCGTTTTCCACGTCACTGCGGGTGATCTGGCCGTCCTGGCCGGAACCCGTCAAGCCGCTCAGTTCAACGCCGAGCTGCCGAGCCAGTTGACGCACCGCCGGCGTGGCACGGTTCGCCAGATGCTCACGAGTCGAAGGCGCAGCGCCGATGAAAAATGCATCCTCCTGATTCGTGCCGCCGCCCTCAAGCCGACCGACCACGGTACCCGCATCCGCTTCGCCTTCGTAACCGAGCAGAGGTTCGCCAACGTGAAGAATGTCGCCCTCGCCACCAAACGTTTTCGCCACCACGCCGTCGTAGGGCGCGGGAATATCCACCAGCGCCTTGGCGGTTTCCACCGACACCAGCAGTTGGTCGGCCTTGACGGTATCGCCGACCTTGACGTGCCAACGGACGATTTCCGCTTCCTGCAAGCCTTCGCCCAGATCCGGCAGTTTGAAATATTTCATCGCAACCTCCTCGGCCTCAGGCGTCTGTTCAGGGGTAGTGCCGCATGACGGTGTCGCAGGCATGAAGAATGTCTTCGATGCCGGGCATGTACAGCGATTCCAGTCGATACAGCGGCGGCGGGATGTCTGGCGCGGTGACTCGCTGGATCGGTGCCTGCAACTCCAGAAATACCCGTTCATAGAGACTGGCGGAGATTTCCGCGCCGACTCCGCAGGAGCGCGGCGCTTCATGCACGATCACGCAACGACCGGTCTTGCGCACCGAGGCTTCCATCGTGTCGAGATCCAGCGGTTTGATGCTGGCGACATCGATCACTTCCGCAGAAATCCCCTGTTCGGCCAATTGCGTGGCGGCTTGCAAGGTTTCCATTACGCTGGCGCCCCAACTGATCAAGGTAATGTCGCTGCCTTCACGCAGGGTGAAACAGCTGTCCAGCGGCAAGCGTTTACCGTCATCCAGCAGCGGTTGCGGGTTCATTCGATAGAGTCGGGTCGGCTCGAGAAATATCACTGGATCCGGGTCGTCGATGGCCGCGAGCAACAAGCCATAGGCCCGGGCCGGCGAGGACGGGATCACCACCCGCAGCCCCGGAATATGCGCGAACAGGGCTTCGGTGCTTTCGCTGTGATGCTCCGGCGCGCGAATCCCTGCGCCCATCGGCGAGCGCATCACCATCGGGCAGGTGATCCGCCCGCGCGTGCGGTTGCGCATACGGCTGGCATGGGACACCAGGTGCTCCATGGTGGCGTAGATGAAGCCCATGAACTGAATCTCCACCACCGGTTTCAGGCCTTGGGCCGCCATGCCCACCACCAGCCCGCCGAGCATGGTTTCGGCCAGCGGTGAGTCGATCACCCGCTTGAAACCGAAGGTGTCGCGCAGGCCCAGCGTGGCGCGGAACACGCCTCCGTTTACCCCGACGTCTTCACCGAGGACGATGACGTTCTCGTCCTCGCTCATGGCCCGATGCAACGCCAGATTCACCGCTTCCAGCAGCGTCACTTTGCCGTTACTCATCGCTCGAACCCCCAGTCCGGCACGCCACGCGTTCAAGGAAATCTTCACGTTGCTCGGCCAGGGCTTGCGGCCACTGGGCGTAGACATGATCGATCACCGATTCCGGTGTCTGCAGGCCCGCCGCTTCAAAGTTATCCACAGCCCCCTGCACCAAACCTTGGCATTCGCTGATCAGTGCCTGTTCGCGGCCCTCGTCCCACACGCCTTGCCCGGCCATGAAACGTTGCAGGCGTTTGATCGGTTCTTCGAGCCAGGCCTGCTTGACCTCGTCCGCCGACCGATAACGCGTGGCATCGTCGGCGGTGGTGTGATCGCCGAGGCGATAGCTCAGGCATTCGAGCAATACCGGCCCTTTACCGTGGCGCGCCCGTTCGAGGGCGGCTTGCACGCGGTCATAAACGGCGAGCATGTCATTGCCGTCGACTTGCTCCCCGTGGAACCCGGCGCCAATGGCTTTCTGCGCCAGAGTCGGAGCGCCGCACTGGATTCGTCGCGGCACCGAGATCGCCCATTGGTTGTTGTTGACCATGAACACCACCGGCAACTGCCAGGCGCCAGCAACGTTGAGGGCCTCGAGGAAATCACCTTTGCTGGTTCCACCGTCGCCGCACGTTGTGACAGCGACCCGATGCTCGCCACGGATTTTGAAGGCGCTGGCGACACCGCAGGCATGCAGGGCCTGAGTGGCAATCGGCACACAGATCGGGAAATCCTGAGCCACCGCCGGGTCGGCGAAGTCGCTGCCACGCTCATCGCCGCCCCAATACAGCAGGATTTCCTCCATGCGCACACCGCGCATCAACTGCACGGCGGTGTCGCGGTAATACGGAATCAGTACGTCTTCTGCGTGCATCAGGCTGCCGACCGCGACACCAATGGCTTCCTGGCCCAAGGTCGGCGCGTAAGTGCCGATGCGCCCGGTGCGTTGCAAGGCGACAGCTTTCTGATCGAAAAGGCGGGTCAGGACCATCTGCCGATACAGGCGCGTCAGCAGATTGAAGTCGTCGGCCCAGTCGGGAAGATCGCCGAGTAACTGGCCGTCAGGGGATAGAAATCGGGTGTAAGGAAGCTCAACCTTGTGAAGCATCACAGGGCTCCTGGCACGCGGGAGTCGGCGTGCATTTGTCAGGCCCGACGCTTGTGACGCAGGGCTCGGGGAGCAATGGCCGGATAGGCTCTCACTCCTTTCACACTTTTCACCGGTACAACACTTTCTCCGCCAACTCATCCGCCACCCGGGCCGGAGAGCGCTTTTCCGCCTGGGCATGGGCGAATACTTCGGTCAGCCGTGAACTGATTTTCGACAGGTGCGCGGTAATGGTTGTCAGCTCTTCCCCGCGATGCTTGAGCGATACGTAGATCAACCCGCCGGCATTGATCACGTAATCGGGCGCATACAGAATGCCCCGGCGCTCCAGCTGATCGGCGATTTCCAGATGGATCAATTGGTTGTTTGCCGAACCGGCGACCGCTGCGCAGCGCAGTTGCGACACACTGTTGCTGTTAAGCACACCGCCCAGGCCGCAGGGCGCGAGTATGTCGCATGGTGTGCTGAGCAGCGCATCATTGGCGATGGGATGAGCGCCCAACTGCTCCATGGCCAGTTGCACCTTGCCATGATCGATGTCGCTGACCAGCAGCTCGGCACCGGCCGCGTGTAACTGTTCGGCCAAGGCATAACCGACATTACCCAGGCCTTGAATGGCTATGCGCAAGCCTTCGAGATTATCGCTGCCCAAGCGGGCCATGGCAGTGCTGCGAATACCGGCAAACACACCCATGGCGGCGTGCGGCGCGGGGTCGCCCGCAGCGGTGGTGCTGGTGACGAATTGGGTCTGTTGGGCGATGCAATCCATGTCCGCCACCGAGGTACCAGCGTCGATGGCGGTGATGTAGCGACCGTCGAGTTCGTTAATGCAGCGCCCGAAGGCTTCAAATAGCGCGGCGCGGTTTTCCACATGGGCCGGGCGAACAATCACCGCGACGCCCCCCCCTTGAGCCAGGCCGGCCAGGGCCGCCTTGTAACTCATGCCTTGGGCAAGGCGCACAGCATCCTCGATCGCGGATTCATCGCTGGGGTAAGCAAGGTAACGACATCCGCCCAGGGCAGGTCCCAGACGGCTGTTGTGGATGGCAATCACCGCCTTCAATCCGGTGACCGGATCGACGCTCAGGTGCAGCGATTCAAGGCGAGTGCTTTGCATGAGAGCGAACATCGTAGGGCTCCCGAATCACTTCTTGTAGTCGCCAGTATAGGCTTGCGCACAAAAATTGCAGAAGCGCGCCGGAATAAGCGGCGCCGCTTTGAACGCTTTCGGACATAACCTGTTACCACCTGTGTGCAGCACTGGACGAAAGCCTGTGACGGGGCTAAAACGAGGCATTCCCCGGAGATTTTGATGACCCCGCGCCAACGTTTTTTCGACTGCCTGCAACGATCACCGCCCGCGCTGTTCGAGGCGGCGCTATGGATCGCCGCCGAGCACGATAAAGAGCTGGATCCCGAGACGGTGCTGGCGAATTTCAAGGACCTGCAACAGCGGGTCAGCTACGGGTTGCCGATGCTGCCGGTGAGTGAATTGGCCCAACCATTGCTGCGGCGAATGAATGACCTGGGGTTCGCCAAGGACGACTCCATGCCCTTGCGCCCGCAAGTGGCGTTACTCAATAAAGTGCTGGAGCGTCGGCGGGGCCAGCCGCTGGCGCTGGGCCTGATTGCGCTGGAACTGGCTAGAAGGCTGGAGATTCCCATGGTCGGGGTCAACTTTCCCGGGCATTTCCTGCTGCGGGTGCAAGGCGCCGATCACCTGCTCGACCCGTGCGGCGGGCGACGGCTGTACCCCAATGATTGCCGCGAACTGCTGCAACGCCAGTACGGCCCGAACATGCAGCTCGGCGCCGAGCATTTACTGACCGCCGAACCGGTGCAGATGCTGCAGCGACTGTCTCGTAACCTGCGCCAGTTGTACCTCACGAACGATGATTACATCGACGCCCTGGTCGACGCCGAGCGCGTGCTTGAATTGGGCAACGCCAGCGCCTCCGACTATCTGGCCCGGGCCAGCCTCTACCAACGACTGGACTGCCCGAATGCCGAGCGCTTTGACCTGGAGCATGCATTGCTGCTCAGTGACGATCCAATCCAGCGGATTCGCCTGACCGAACGGCTCGGGCATTTGCCGCCCAACTCGGTCGTGCACTAATCACCGCCCGTTGTAGGAGCCAGGCTTGCCGGCGAACCAGACGCCTCGGTCCATCAGGAATACCGCGTTATCGTTCTTCGCGGGCAAGC
>NZ_AKJB01000154.1:0-5087 GCF_000282555.1 Pseudomonas sp. GM102
CATTACCGCAGCAACGGATATGCCCCCCACCAACCAAGAGCATGGTCGGCCCGAAGGCCGCCAAGACCAAACAATCACACAGACTCTTTACGGACCCTGAACCAAGCCGCATACAACGCCGGCAAAAACAGCAACGTCAACGCCGTCGCCACAATCAGCCCCCCCATGATCGCCACCGCCATCGGCCCGAAAAACACACTGCGTGACAATGGAATCATCGCCAACACCGCCGCCAACGCCGTCAGCACAATCGGTCGGAACCGTCGCACCGTCGCCTCGATAATCGCCTGCCAAGGCTTAAGCCCGGCAGCGATATCCTGCTCAATCTGATCCACCAGAATCACCGAGTTACGCATGATCATCCCGGACAAGGCGATGGTCCCGAGCATCGCCACAAAACCAAATGGCTGGCGGAACACCAATAGAAACAGCGTCACACCAATCAGCCCCAGTGGTGCCGTCAGAAACACCATCACCGTGCGTGAGAAACTGCGCAGTTGCAGCATCAGCAACGTCAGCACCACCACGATAAACAGCGGCACACCGGCCTTCACCGAGTTCTGCCCGCGCGCCGAGTCTTCCACCGTACCGCCGACGTCCAGCAGATAGCCGTCTGGCAGCTCGGCACGAATAGGATCGAGGGTCGGCATGATTTGCTGCACCAGCGTCGCCGGTTGTTCCTTGCCGTAGATGTCGGCGCGAACTGTCACGTTCGGCAGGCGATTACGATGCCAGATGATGCCTTCTTCGAAGCCGTATTCCAGCGTCGCGATCTGCGACAGGGCCACGCTGCGACCGTTGTCGGTCGGGACGGCCAAGCTTGGCAGCAACGCCAATTCGGTGCGCTCATGCACCGTGCCGCGCAGCAGGATCTCGATCAACTCATTGTCTTCGCGGTACTGGCTGACGCTGGCACCGGTCAGCGAGCTTCGCAGAAAACCCGAGAGGTTTGCCGTGCTCACACCCAGCGCCCGGGCGCGGTCCTGATCGACGTTCAGGTAAACGACTTTGCTCGGCTCTTCCCAGTCCAGATGCACGTTGGCCACGTGTGGGTTCTCGCGAACCTTGGCCGCGACTTTACGGGCCAATGCGCGGACTTCCTCGATGTGCTCACCGGTGACCCGGAACTGCACCGGATAGCCAACCGGTGGGCCGTTTTCCAGCCGTGTGACCCGCGAGCGCAGCGCCGGGAATTGTTCGTTGAGGGTTTCAATCAGCCAGGTGCGCAGGGTTTCGCGATCCTCGATGGTTTTGGCCAGCACGACAAACTGGGCGAAGCTCGCTGCCGGAAGTTGCTGATCCAGCGGCAGGTAGAAACGCGGCGAACCGGTGCCGACATAAGCCACGTAGTTATCGATCCCGGCGTGATCCTTGAGCAGGCCTTCGAGGCGCTTGACCTCCTCGGCGGTGTTACTCAGGGAGGCACCTTCGGCCAGCTTCAGATCGACCATCAACTCCAGCCGCCCCGAAGCCGGGAAAAACTGCTGCGGCACGAAACGGAACAGCACCACTGACGCGACGAACATCACGATGGTCAGGACGATCACCGTTTTGCGCCGGCGCACGCACCACTCCACCAGCCGTCTGACGCGCTGATAGAACGGTGTGCCATAAGGGTCGGGTTGGCCATCGCCGGTGCCATGTTTGGCGGCGTGAATTTTCGCCAGGTCCGGCAGGAGTTTTTCCCCCAGATAAGGCACAAAGACCACGGCGGCAACCCACGACGCCAACAGCGCGATGGTCACCACCTGGAAAATCGAGCGGGTGTATTCGCCGGTGCCCGATTGCGCGGTGGCAATTGGCAGGAAACCGGCAGCGGTGATCAACGTTCCGGTGAGCATCGGGAACGCGGTGCTGGTCCAGGCATAGCTGGCGGCTTTGACCCGGTCGAAGCCCTGCTCCATTTTGATCGCCATCATTTCCACGGCGATGATCGCGTCGTCCACCAGCAACCCCAGCGCCAGTACCAGCGCGCCGAGGGAAATCTTGTGCAGGCCTATCCCTAAGTAATACATGCAGGCGAAGGTCATCGCCAACACCAGCGGAATCGCCAGTGCTACGACCATGCCGGTGCGTACACCGAGCGAGAAGAAACTCACTAGCAACACAATTGCCAGCGCCTCCACCAATACCTGAACAAACTCGCCGACACCGGTTTTCACCGCGGCGGGTTGATCGGACACCTTGCGCAGTTGCATGCCAGCCGGGAGGTTTTTCTGGATCCGGGCAAATTCGACTTCCAGCGCTTTGCCCAGAATCAGAATGTCGCCACCGCTTTTCATGGCCACGGCCAGACCGATGGCGTCTTCAGCCATGAAGCGCATGCGCGGCGCCGGTGGATCGTTGAAACCACGACGAACGTTCGCCACATCACCGATGCGGAACGTGCGATCACCGACCCGGATCGGGAAGTTCTTGATCTCGTCGACCGTCTGAAAATTCCCCGAAACCCGTAGCTGCAAACGCTCGCTGGTGGTTTCGAAGAAACCTGCATTGGACATCGCGTTCTGCTCTTCAAGTGCCTGCTGCACCGTCGCCAACGGCAATCCGAGGGTGGCCAGTTTGACGTTGGAAAGCTCGATCCAGATCTTCTCGTCCTGCAGCCCGAGCAAGTCGACCTTGCCCACATCCTTGACCCGTTGCAGCTGAATCTGGACGCGGTCGGCGTAGTCCTTGAGCACCGCGTAATCAAAACCTTCGCCGGTCAGGGCGTAGATGTTGCCGAAGGTGGTGCCGAACTCATCGTTGAAGAAGGGCCCCTGGATGCCCGGCGGCAAAGTGTGGCGAATGTCGCTGATCTTCTTGCGGGCCTGATACCAGAGCTCCGGGATCTCCACCGAATGCATCGAATCTCGAGCAATGAACGTGACCTGAGATTCGCCCGGGCGGGAGAACGAAGCGATCCGGTCGTACTCGCCGGTTTCCATCAGTTTCTTTTCAATGCGCTCGGTAACCTGGCGCGACACTTCCTCGGCCGTGGCCCCCGGCCAGTTGGTGCGAATCACCATGGCCTTGAAGGTGAACGGCGGGTCTTCGCTTTGGCCCAGCTTGGTGTAGGACAACGCGCCGACGACGGCCAGCAAGAGCATCAGAAACAGTACGATCTGGCGGTTACGCAGCGCCCATTCGGAAAGATTGAAACCCATCGGGGATTACTCCTTGTGCGCCAGATTGACCACACGGTTGGAGCGATCCACCGGGCGTACTTGCTGCCCGTCGTGAAGCACATGAACACCGGCCGCCACCACCCAGTCGCTGGCGTTCAGGCCTTCAAGCACCGGCACGGTTTTCTCACCGAATGCACCGACCCGCACCGGGGCTTTTTTCAGGGTGTTGTTGGCGCCGACCACCCACACATAAGTGGCACCGTTTTCCGCAGTGACCGCCGACAGCGGCACCGACAACGACACCACTTCGGCAGTCTGGATGAACACCCGGGCGCTCTGGCCGAGTTCGGCGGGAACCTTGCCGGCGGTAAATGCAATGCGAGCGGCGAAGGTACGGGATTTTGGATCGGCCGCTGGCGACAACTCACGGATGCGTCCGGGAAAACGTTGATCGGGTTGGGTCCAGAGTTCCACCGAGACTGGTTGGCCGACCTTGAAACGACCGAAGCTCTGCTCCGGCAGGCTGATCAACACTTCGCGTTCGCCATCGGTGGCGAGGGTAAACACGGTTTGCCCGGCCGCGACCACTTGCCCGACTTCAACCGCACGTTTGGCTACCACGCCATCCTGCGGCGCACGCAGCACCGCGTAGCTGGCCTGGTTGGTCGATACGTTGAATTCGGCTTTGATTTGCTTGAGGCGTGCTTCACCGGAACGGTAGAGGTTTTCCGCATTGTCGTACTGCGAACGGCTGACCATCTGCCGCTCCATCAGGGTCTTGTAGCGATCACGCTCGGCGCGCACCAGGTTCAGGTTGGCTTCTGCGGCCGCGACTTGGGCACGGGTGGCTTCCAGTTGCAGGCGCACGTCCTGAGGATCCAGTTCCGCCAGGGGCTGGTCAGCCTTGATCCGCTGGCCTTCCTCGACCAGTCGTCGGCTGACTTTGCCGCCAATGCGGAAGGCCAGATCTGGCTCATAGCGCGCACGGACTTCACCGGGATAACTTTCCATGGCCTGAGCCGAGGGCTCTGGCTGAACGACCATGGCCGGGCGGACGGTGACTTGAGGCGCCTCTTCATGGCCACACGCAGACAATAAAAAAGCCAGACTGACCGGCAATGCGAGGGGCAAGGCATAGCGGAACATGGTGAAGGACCTTTCGCTAATGGTGCTTTGAATAATTATACTGACCAGTATGTTATTAATAGCAAACTCACCAGTCCAGTATTAAAGCGAAGAATGTCTAACAATCTTTCAACACCCAGTGGTCCGGGTCGCCCCAAGGATCTGGCCAAGCGCCAGGCCATCCTCGACGCGGCGAAAATCCTTTTTCTGAGTAAGGGATACGCCAACACCAGCATGGATGCCGTGGCGGCCGAGGCCGGTGTGTCAAAGCTGACGGTCTACAGCCATTTCAATGACAAAGAGACGCTGTTTGCCGCCGCAGTGATGGCCAAGTGCGAGGAGCAACTGCCAACGCTGTTTTTTGAATTGCCGGACGGCATTGCGGTGGAAACCGTGCTGCTGAACATCGCACGCGGCTTTCATCAGCTGATCAACAGCGACGAATCGGTGAACCTGCATCGACTGATGATGACGCTGGGTAGCCAAGACCCGAAACTCTCGCTGATTTTCTTCCAGGCCGGGCCAGAACGCGTACTTCATGGCATGGAGGGGTTGCTGAACAAGGTCAATCAGAGCGGCGCATTGAGTATCGACAAACCGCGCAATGCCGCAGAGCATTTCTTCTGCCTGCTCAAGGGCGCGGGAAATTTCCGGCTGCTATATGGCTGCGGCGAGCCGGTGACCGGGGATGCGGCCGAGGCCCATGTGCGGGATGTGGTGGGGCTGTTTATGCGGGCTTATCGGCCGGAGACGGTCTGACGATCGTTCCCACGCTCTGCGTGGGAATGCAGCCCGGGACGCTCCGCGTCCCTTTCGAAGCGGACGCAGAGCGTCCATTGAGGCATTCCCACGCAG
>NZ_AKJB01000155.1:0-18816 GCF_000282555.1 Pseudomonas sp. GM102
CCCACCACGTTGATGTGCTGGATAGCTGCAACGGTGCCTTCGTTGATGTTGACCTTCAGGCCCACGCGGTTGCGCGGTTGCGGCACCACTTCGGTATCGACGGTGGCCGAGTAACGGCCCTGAGCGACGTATTGACGCTGCAGCTCGTTACGCACACCTTCGAGGGTGGCGCGCTGGAAGATCTCGCCTTCGGCCAGACCGGATTGTTTGAGGCCCTTCATCAGGTCTTCAGTGGAGATCGCCTTGTTACCTTCGATCTCGATACTGGCGACCGACGGACGCTCGACTACAGTGATGACGAGGACGTTGCCATCGCGACCCAGCTGGATATCCTGAAAGAACCCGGTTTTGAACAACGCACGAGTGGATTCCACCAGGCGACGATCATCCGCCTGTTCGCCGACGTTCAACGGCAAAGCACCAAAGACGCTACCCGCGGAGACCCGCTGGAGGCCATTGACGCGAATATCAGAGATAGTGAAGGACTCGGCGTGAACTTCGGCGATCATCAATACGGTGAGAACCGCAGTTAGCAGCAGACGTTTCATGAAGTCCTTTCTTATTCCAACTGGCAATAAAAACTGCCGCAAAATGCGGCAGATTCGCAATTCAGCGAAGCGTTACAGTCGACCCAGATCATTGACCAGAGCAAGTAACATCACCCCGACCACCAAACTGATACCGATCTGTATCCCCCAACCTTGCACCCGATCCGACAAGGGACGACCACGCGCCCACTCGATCAGATAAAACAACAAATGTCCCCCATCCAGTACAGGAATGGGCAACAAATTCAGAACCCCCAAGCTAATACTCAGATAAGCAAGGAAATTCAGGAAATCAGCGACACCCGACTGGGCAGAAGCGCCCGCCACTTTAGCAATGGTTATCGGTCCACTCAAGTTTTTTACCGAGAGCTCGCCGAACAACATTTTCTTGAGCGAGTCGAGGGTCAGTACGCTCATGGTCCAGGTGCGTCGGGCACCCTCGCCAATCGCAGCCACCGGACCGTAACTGACTTCGCGAATCATCTCTGGTGGCCAATCGACCGCTTTCACCCCGGCGCCCAGATAACCACTGGGTGACTTGCTCTCGCCGCGAGCGGCCAACGTCACAGGGACGTCGATTTGAGCTCCATCGCGCTCGACGCGCAGCATGATTTTGGTATCTGGATGCATACGGACGATGTCGACTACTTGCTGCCAGTCGTCCAGCGCCTTGCCATCAAGAGCCAACAAGCGGTCACCCGACTTAAGGCCCGCAGCCTTCGCCGGCCCTTTCGGATCAAATTCGGCCAGGACTGGAGGCAACGCCGGACGCCATGGACGAATACCCAACGAGCGAATCGGATCGGGCTCCTCGGCACCCTTGAGCCACTTGTCCAGCACCAGCTCACGGGGTGAGTCCACCGTGGAGCCCTGTTCGCGGACCAGCAATTGAAGGGAACCGCTCTCACCCAGGCGACGGATCAGTTGCAGGTTCACCGCAGCCCAGCCGGAGGTTGGCTCGCCATCGATGGCCATGATTTCCTGGCCCGGGCTCAAACCTGCCTTGGAGGCAATGCTGCCGGACTCGACCGCACCGATAACCGGCCGCACCTGCTCGCTGCCCAGCATTGCCAATGCCCAGAAAAACACCATTGCCAATAGAAAGTTGGCGATCGGGCCGGCCGCGACGATGGCGATGCGCTGACGGACAGATTTGCGATTGAAGGATTGATTGACCTGATCGGCCGGGACCTCGCCTTCACGCTCGTCGAGCATCTTCACGTAGCCACCCAACGGAATGGCGGCGATCACGAATTCAGTGCCCTTACTGTCGTGCCAGCGCAGCAGCGGCATGCCGAAGCCCACGGAGAAACGCAGCACTTTGACCCCACAGCGACGCGCGACCCAGAAATGGCCGAACTCGTGGAAGGTGACCAGCACACCCAGCGCTACCAGGGTGCCGACAATCATATAGAGCGCGCTCATGTACTTTCTCCGCAATCCTATCAGTGCTGCATGGGGCAACGTATTGCAGCACTTATCGCCCGTGACGGCTCAACCATTGCCCGGCCAGTACCCGTGCTTTCGCATCAGCCGTAAACACTGCCTCGAGATCATCTACCGCAACCACAGGCTCGAGGTTCAACACTTCCTCGATAATACTCGCGATTTCCAGGTAGCGAACCCGTCCGTCGAGAAAGGCCGCCACAGCCACCTCATTCGCGGCATTGAGCATAGCCGGCGCGCTATTGCCAGCCTCGGCGGCTTGACGCGCAAGGCGCAGGCAAGGGAAACGCTCTTCATCGGGCGCCTGGAAATCCAGGCGAGCAATGGCAAACAGGTCCAGCGGCGCAACCCCCGAGTCAATCCGCTCCGGCCAGGCCAGGGCATTGGCAATCGGCGTGCGCATGTCAGGATTGCCCAACTGCGCCAATACCGAACCATCGATGTAGTCGACCAACGAATGAATCACGCTCTGCGGGTGAATCACTACTTCGACCTGGGAAGGCGTGGCGTCGAACAGCCAGCAAGCCTCGATCAGCTCGAGCCCTTTGTTCATCATGCTGGCCGAATCCACCGAAATCTTGCGCCCCATGGACCAATTCGGGTGGGCACACGCTTGCTCGGGAGTAACATGCGCCAGTTCGGCCATGGGTGTCTGCCGGAATGGGCCGCCAGAGGCTGTCAGCAAAATCCGCCGCACACCGACCGCGCCAAGTCCACGGGCGAAATCCTGTGGCATGCACTGGAAAATCGCATTGTGCTCGCTGTCGATCGGCAGCAGCACCGAACCGCTTTTGCGCACGGCCTGCATGAACAACGCACCGGACATTACCAGCGCTTCTTTATTGGCCAGAAGAATCTTCTTGCCGGCCTCGACCGCCGCCAGGGTCGGACGCAAGCCCGCTGCACCGACAATAGCCGCCATCACCGCATCGACTTCCGGATCGGAAGCGACCTGGCACAGGCCCTCTTCCCCCACCAGAACGCGGGTCGACAGACCGGCCGCGTGCAAATCGTCCTGCAAGCCCCGGGCAACGCCAGATTCCGGCACGACCGCGAAGCGCGGCGAATGACGCACGCACAACGCCAGCAATTCACTCAAGCGAGTAAAACCGCTCAAGGCGAAAACCTGATAACGCTCGGGATGACGGGCAATGACGTCGAGGGTGCTCAGACCAATCGAACCGGTCGCTCCCAGCACGGTAATCAGTTGTGGGCGGCTCACGGTGCCGCCATCCACAGCAGCACGGCGAATACCGGAATCGCCGCCGTCAGGCTATCGATGCGGTCCAGCACGCCGCCGTGACCGGGCAGCAGATTACTGCTGTCCTTGATCCCCGACTGGCGCTTGAACATGCTTTCGGTGAGATCGCCGACCACTGAAATGAATACGATAATTGCGGCACCGAACAGCCCCATCAACATCTGAGCGTAACTCCAGTCCCGCACAAAGCCGACGATTGCCGTGATCACCAGACTCAGCAGCAAGCCGCCGTACACGCCTTCCCAACTCTTGCCAGGGCTGACCTGCGGCGCCAGCTTGCGCTTGCCGAAGGCCCGACCGGAAAAGTACGCACCGATATCAGCTCCCCAGACCAGAACCATCACCGCCATGATCAGCCAGTTGCCCAAGGACTCCTGCTTGATCAAAACCAGACCTTGCCAGGCCGGTAACAAAATCAACAAACCGATCACCAGTTTGCAGGCAGCACTGGCCCAATGTTCGCTGGACTGCGGATAGGTCAATACCAGGTACGTGGCCACGCCCCACCAGAGCACTGCAGCGCCCAACACCCAAGGCGCGAGCCCCGGCACGATATGCATGACAAACAGCGCCAACGCGACCGCAGCCGCATAGGCAACGCGAATCGACTGAGCCGCGAAACCTGCCAGGCGCGCCCACTCCCACGCCCCGAGCGTCACCACCAGCCCGATGAACAGCGCAAAACCGGACCCTTCGAGCAGGAAAAACCCGCACAGGGCAATCGGCAGCAAGATCAGCGCCGTGATGATTCGTTGTTTAAGCATTAAACCCGGGCTCCAGCCTCGACCTGCTCGCTCGTTTTACCGAAGCGACGCTGGCGAGAAGCGAAATCGGCTAGCGCATTGCGCATGGCGTCGTGTTTGAAGTCCGGCCAGAACAGGTCGGAGAAATACAACTCGGCATAAGCCAGTTGCCACAGCAGGAAGTTGCTGATGCGATGCTCGCCACCGGTACGGATGCACAAGTCCGGCAACGGCAGATCACCGGTCGCCAGACAGGTTTGCAACAGCTCGGGGGTAATGTCCTCCGGTCGCAGATGCCCGGCCTGAACTTCTCGAGCCAGACGCTGCGCGGCTTGCGCGATATCCCACTGACCGCCGTAGTTGGCAGCGATCTGCAGGACAAAGCGGTTAGCACCGACAGTCATCGCCTCGGCTTCGCGCATGGCGGCCTGAAGCTCCGGGTGAAAACGTGAACGATCGCCAATGATGCGCAAACTGATGTTGTTGTCGTTGAGGCGCTTGGCCTCGCGACGCAACGCCTTGAAGAACAGATCCATCAAGGCACTGACTTCATCGGCCGGGCGCTGCCAGTTCTCACTGGAGAACGCGAACAGGGTCAATACTTCGACCCCGGCCTCGGCACACACTTCGATCACCGCACGCACCGCATCCACGCCCGCTTTATGGCCGGCGACACCGGGCATAAAGCGTTTTTTCGCCCAGCGATTATTACCATCCATGATGATCGCGACATGGCGCGGCACCGCGGACGGCGCAGTCTGCTTTGTCTTATCCATTAAAACGTGACCCTTATACGGCCATCAGGTCTTTTTCTTTCTGCGCCAAATTCGCGTCGATTTCAGCCACGTACTTTTTGGTCAGATCATCAATCTCGCCAGTAGCACGACGCTCTTCGTCTTCGCTGATTTCCTTTTCCTTGACCAGATCCTTGAGCTGACTGTTCGCGTCACGACGGATGTTGCGCACCGCAACACGGGCATCTTCAGCGACATCGCGAGCCTGCTTGGTGAAGCCCTTGCGGGTTTCTTCGGTCAGGGCCGGCATGGAGATCAGCAGCAACTCACCGAGGTTGGTCGGGTTGAGGTTCAGACCAGCGCTGCCGATGGCTTTGTCGACGGCACCCAGCATGTTGCGCTCAAAGGCAACCACTTGCAGGGTACGGGCGTCTTTAACAGTGATGTTCGCCACTTGCTTGATCGGAGTGTCGGAGCCGTAGTACGGAACCATCACACCTTCCAAAATGCTCGGGTGCGCCTGGCCTGTACGAATACGCCCGAAATTGTGCGCCAGCGATTCCACGGATTTTTTCATACGCTCTTGAGCGTCTTTCTTGATTTCGTTGATCATTGTTGGCCTTCCTCGATCAGGGTCCCTTCAGCGCCGCCATGTACGATGTTCAGCAGGGCGCCGGGCTTGTTCATGTTAAATACGCGCAATGGCATCTTGTGGTCGCGGCACAGGCAAATGGCCGTCAGATCCATCACACCCAGCTTGCGATCCAGTACTTCATCGTAGGTCAGATGATCGAACTTCTCGGCATGCGGGTCTTTGAATGGATCAGCTGTGTAAACGCCATCGACCTTGGTTGCCTTGAGCACGACGTCAGCGTCGATTTCGATTGCACGCAAGCAGGCTGCCGAATCCGTGGTGAAGAACGGATTACCAGTACCGGCCGCAAAAATCACGACTTCCTTGGCGTTCAGGTGGCGCATGGCTTTGCGGCGATCGTAGTGATCGGTCACGCCAACCATGGAAATGGCCGACATCACGATGGCCGAGATATTGGCACGTTCCAGCGCATCGCGCATGGCCAGGGCGTTCATCACAGTGGCCAGCATGCCCATGTGGTCGCCAGTCACCCGATCCATGCCCGCCGCGCTGAGCGCCGCGCCGCGGAACAGGTTGCCGCCACCGATCACCAGACCGACCTGAACACCGATGCCGACCAGTTGGCCAACTTCCAGCGCCATGCGATCCAGAACTTTCGGATCGATCCCGAACTCTTCCGAGCCCATCAGGGCCTCGCCGCTAAGCTTGAGTAGAATGCGTTTATAGCGAGCCTGATAACCACTGCCCTGCTGAGCCATTGCGAATCTCTCCTGCGGCGTATTTTAAAAATTCTTTGCGGGCTGTTTGCAGCCTGCGTTCACTCTAGCTTGACGCTATCACAGCGCCATCGGAACACGGCTTTGTAAGCCAGTTCCGACGAGAAGCCAAATAAATTGGCATCCCCATCTGAAAAGAGGCTGCGCGCGTGAGCGGGCAGCCTCTTCAGGGCGACAGTTAAAAAACCGTCTTATTGCTTGGCAGCAGCCAGCTGGGCAGCAACTTCTTCAGCGAAGTTGTCGACCGGCTTCTCGATGCCTTCGCCTACTTTGAAGTAGGTGAAGGAAACGATTTCGGCACCGGCTTTCTTGGCCAGCTCGCCGACCTTGATTTCAGGGTTCTTGACGAACGCCTGCTCAACCAGGCTGGCTTCGGCCAAGAACTTGCTGATACGGCCTTTGACCATGTTTTCAACGATGTTTTCCGGCTTGCCGGCGATCTTGTCAGCGTTGAGAGTCAGGAACACGCCTTTCTCACGCTCAACTGCTTCAGCGGAAACTTCCGATGGCAGCAGGAATTCAGGGTTGGTGGCCGCTACGTGCATAGCGATGTCTTTGGCCAGCTCAACGGTGCCGCCCTTGAGAACGACTGCAACACCGATCTTGTTGCCGTGCAGGTAACCACCAACAACGTCACCTTCAACGCGCACCAGACGACGGATGTTGACGTTTTCGCCAACCTTGCCGACCAGAATCAGGCGATCGGCTTCTTGAGCTTCGATCAGCGGAGCAACGTCAGTCAGTTTGTCAGCGAACGCTTTTTCAACGCTTGCAGCAACAAATGCCTTGAAGTCGTCCTGCAGAGCCAGGAAGTCGGTCTGCGAGTTCACTTCCAGCAGAACGGCGGATTTGCCGTCTTCCTTCAGAGCGATCGCGCCTTCAGCAGCCACGTTGCCAGCTTTCTTGGCAGCCTTGATGGCGCCCGAAGCACGCATGTCATCAATGGCTTTTTCGATGTCGCCGCCAGCCTTGGTCAAGGCCTTTTTGCAATCCATCATGCCTTCGCCGGTACGCTCGCGCAGTTCTTTGACCAACGCTGCAGTAATCTCTGCCATTTTCAAATTCCTCTTGGATAGGTTTTCAACCATTCCACCCGATCGAACGGGCGTTCAATTCTTCCCGAACCACCCTTGTTAGCCGCTGCACGTTACAGATGCTGTAGCTGCGCTGCCGACAAATGGTTTTCGAGGTGGCAAAAAGGGGGCCAAGCCCCCTTTTTGCTTACTGAGTCAACGCCAGGGCGTCAGTTACTCAGCTGCAGCTGCCGGAGCTTCTTCAACGAACTGCTCGGTGCCGCCAGCAACGTGGTTGCGACCGCGGATAACAGCGTCAGCCATCGAACCCATGTACAGCTGGATAGCGCGGATTGCGTCATCGTTGCCTGGGATGATGTAGTCAACGCCTTCCGGGCTGCTGTTGGTATCGACTACGCCGATAACCGGGATGCCCAGCTTGTTGGCTTCGGTGATCGCGATGCGCTCGTGATCAACGTCGATAACGAACAGAGCGTCTGGCAGACCGCCCATGTCCTTGATACCACCCAGGGAACGATCCAGCTTCTCAAGATCGCGAGTGCGCATCAGCGCTTCTTTCTTGGTCAGCTTGGCGAAAGTACCGTCTTCGGCTTGCACTTCAAGGTCACGCAGACGCTTGATGGAAGCACGGATGGTTTTGAAGTTGGTCAGCATGCCGCCCAACCAGCGGTGATCGACGTACGGCGAACCGCAACGTGCTGCTTCTTCAGCAACGATCTTGCCAGCGGAACGCTTGGTGCCGACGAACAGAATCTTGTTTTTGCCCTGGGCCAGACGCTCTACGAAAGTCAGAGCTTCGTTGAACATTGGCAGGGTTTTTTCAAGGTTGATAATGTGGATCTTGTTACGCGCGCCGAAAATGTATTTACCCATTTTCGGGTTCCAGTAACGGGTCTGGTGACCGAAGTGCACACCGGCCTTCAGCATATCGCGCATGTTGACTTGGGACATGATAGTTCCTTAATAAGTCGGGTTTGGCCTCCACGTATCCCAATGACCAACCAGCAGCATCAGCTGAAGGCACCCAGGTCATCGTGTCGACACGTGTGTGGATTTAAGCTTTTCAGGGTATCCCCGGAAAGCGGCGCATTTTATACCATAAGGCAGAAAAAAACGGAACCCGAATTCTGAAAACCTGGGGAATGCTTTTGGCCCCGCCTTGGAATCCCCCCAGAATGCGCCATCCTATAGAGTGAAGCGATGCACAGAGGCTCAGATTTGCGCTGATCGTCTGGTAGAATCGCGTTTTTCAGGGCCGCGATGATTGTTCGCGCAATGCCCATTTCGTTTTAGAAGGCGCCATTGAGCGCAGAGAGAGCCTGTATGACCGTCACCCTCAAAACCCCAGAGGACATCGCAAAAATGCGGATCGCCGGCAAATTGGCCGCCGATGTGCTGGAAATGATTGCCGATTATGTCAAGCCGGGTGTCACCACCGAAGAGCTGGACCGCATCTGCCACGACTATATCGTCAATGAGCAGAAAGCCATCCCTGCCCCGCTCAACTACAAGGGCTTCCCGAAGTCGATCTGCACCTCGATCAACCACGTGGTCTGCCACGGCATCCCCAACGAGAAACCGTTGAAGGACGGCGACACGCTGAACATCGACGTCACCGTGATCAAGGACGGTTACCACGGCGACACCAGCCGCATGTTCCACGTCGGTTCCGTTCCGGTCTGGGCCGAGCGTCTGTCCCAGGTGACTCAGGAATGCATGTACAAGGCCATCGAACTGGTCAAACCCGGCTGCCGCCTGGGCGATATCGGTGAAGTGATCCAGAAGCACGCGGAAAAGAACGGTTTCTCGGTGGTTCGCGAGTTTTGCGGTCATGGCATCGGCAAGGTGTTCCACGAAGAACCGCAGATTCTGCACTACGGCCGTGCCGGCACCGGCATGGAACTGAAAGCCGGCATGACCTTCACCATCGAGCCGATGATCAACCAGGGCAAGGCCGACACCAAGGTGTTGGGCGACGGCTGGACCGCCATCACCAAGGACCGCAAGCTGTCGGCACAATGGGAACACACCCTGCTGGTGACCGAAACCGGTTACGAGATCTTCACCCTGCGCAGCGACGATACCATCGCGCGCGTTTCGGCCTGATCCCGCTCGCTCCGTTCCCAGCCTTATAGAAAGGAAAGCCAATCGATGCCGCAGGTGGATCCCGAACTCTTCGACCGCGGCCAGTTCCAGGCTGAACTGGCCCTGAAGGCAAGCCCTATTGCTGCTTTCAAGAAGGCGATCCGTCAGGCCCGCGAGGTGCTCGACGAGCGGTTCCGCAGTGGCCGGGATATTCGCCGGCTGATCGAGGATCGCGCCTGGTTTATCGACAACATCCTGCAACAAGCCTGGGAACAGTTTAACTGGAGCGAAGACGCCGATATCGCCCTGGTGGCGGTCGGCGGCTACGGTCGCGGCGAGTTACATCCCTATTCCGACATCGATCTGCTGATTTTGCTGGACAGCGCCGATCACGAAATTTTTCGGGATTCCATCGAACGTTTTCTGACGTTGCTGTGGGACATCGGCCTGGAAGTCGGCCAGAGCGTTCGTTCGGTGGACGAATGCGCCGTCGAGGCCCGTGCCGACCTGACGGTCGTCACCAATCTGATGGAAAGCCGCACCATTTGCGGCCCCGAGCGGCTGCGCCAGCGCATGCTGGATGTCACCAGCACCGCGCACATGTGGCCGAGCAAGGAGTTCTTCCTGGCCAAGCGCGCCGAGCAAAAGGCCCGTCACCACAAATACAACGACACTGAATACAACCTGGAACCCAACGTCAAAGGCTCGCCCGGTGGCCTTCGGGATATTCAGACGATTCTCTGGGTGGCCCGTCGCGAATACGGCACCCTGAACCTGCGGGCCCTGGCGGGCGAAGGTTTCCTGGTGGAGAGCGAAAACGCCCTGCTGGCCTCCTCCCAGGAGTTTCTGTGGAAGGTACGTTACGCCCTGCACATGCTCGCCGGCCGTTCCGAAGACCGCCTGCTGTTCGATCACCAGCGCTCGATTGCCGGGCTGCTGGGTTTCGCAGGCAACGATGCCAAGCAAGCCATCGAAAACTTCATGCAGCAGTACTACCGGGTGGTCATGAGCATTGCCCAGCTCAGCGACCTGATCATCCAGCACTTTGAAGAAGTGATCCTGGCGCCCGAAGACGAAGCACCACCGCAGCCGATCAATTCACGGTTCCAGCTGCATGACGGCTACATCGAGGCACGTAGCGACAATGTGTTCCGCCGTACGCCATTCGCCATGCTCGAGATTTTTGTGCTGATGGCCCAGCAACCGGAGATCAAAGGCGTACGCGCCGATACCATCCGCCTGCTGCGCGAGAATCGTCATCTGATTGATGACGACTTCCGCAACGATATTCGTAACACCAGCCTGTTCATCGAGCTGTTCAAGTGCAAGATCGGCATCCACCGCAATTTGCGGCGGATGAACCGTTACGGCATTCTTGGGCGCTATCTGCCGGAGTTCGGTTTCATTGTCGGGCAGATGCAGCATGACCTGTTTCACATCTATACGGTCGACGCGCATACCCTGAACCTGATCAAGCACTTGCGTAAGCTGCAGTACACCCAGGTGTCGGAAAAATTCCCGCTGGCCAGCAAGCTCATGGCCAAACTGCCCAAACCCGAACTGATTTACCTGGCCGGTCTTTATCACGACATCGGCAAGGGCCGGCATGGCGATCACTCGGAAATCGGCGCCGTGGATGCCGAAGCCTTTTGCCAGCGCCACCAATTGCCGATCTGGGACAGCCGCCTGATCGTATGGCTGGTACAGAACCATTTGGTGATGTCGACCACGGCCCAGCGCAAGGACCTGTCCGACCCGCACGTGATCCACGATTTCGCGCAGACCGTAGGCGATGAAACCCGCCTCGATTATCTGTACGTGCTGACCGTTGCCGACATCAACGCAACCAACCCGACGCTGTGGAACTCCTGGCGCGCGAGCCTGTTGCGCCAGCTCTACACCGAGACCAAGCGCGCCTTGCGTCGTGGTCTGGAAAACCCGGTGGATCGCGAAGAGCAGATCCGCCAGACCCAGAGCGCGGCGCTGGACATTCTCGTACGCGGCGGCAACGATCCGGACGATGTCGAGCAGCTCTGGGCGCAATTGGGCGATGACTATTTCCTGCGCCACACCGCCGGCGACGTGGCCTGGCACACTGATGCGATTTTGCAGCAGCCGGCCGACGGCGGCCCGCTGGTGCTGATCAAGGAAACCACCCAGCGTGAGTTCGAGGGCGGTACGCAGATCTTCATTTATGCACCGGACCAGCACGACTTTTTCGCCGTGACCGTGGCGGCGATGGATCAGCTCAATCTGAACATTCACGACGCCCGGGTCATCACCTCGAGCAGCCAGTTCACTCTCGACACCTATATCGTGCTCGACACCGATGGCGACTCGATCGGCGACAACCCGGCACGGGTCAAGCAGATCCGCGAAGGCCTGACCGAAGCCCTGCGCAACCCAGACAATTACCCGACCATCATTCAGCGTCGGGTGCCGCGCCAGCTCAAGCATTTCGCGTTTGCTCCACAGGTGACGATCCACAACGACGCTCAGCGTCCGGTGACCGTGCTGGAACTTAGCGCGCCTGACCGCCCTGGGCTGCTGGCGCGGATCGGCACGATCTTCCTCGAGTTCGATCTGTCGCTGCAGAACGCCAAGATCGCTACTCTGGGCGAGCGCGTGGAAGACGTGTTTTTCATCACCGATGCGAACAATCAGCCGCTATCCGACCCGTTGCTGTGCAGCCGGTTGCAGGATGCAATCGTCGAACAGCTGAGCGTCAGCCAGGAACCCGATATCAAACTTTCGCGCATCAGCATCTGAATAATAACTTTCCCCCTGTGGGCATGGACTTCCTGTGGACAGGGGGCTTGTGGTGGTGAGGGGGCAAGCCTCCTCACCACCAAAAGCCCCCTGCACCACATTAGCCCTCCCACATTGAACGAGGCCCCCATGAACAACGCTCTGAACCAGTTGCAGCCCTACCCGTTCGAAAAGCTCCGCGCCCTGCTCGGCAGCGTCACGCCAAACCCGGATAAACGCGCCATTGCGTTATCCATCGGCGAACCGAAGCACCGTTCGCCTAGCTTCGTCGCCGAAGCGCTGGCGAGCAATCTGGATCAGATGGCCGTGTACCCGACCACCCTCGGCATCCCGGCCTTGCGTGAAGCCATCGCCGCCTGGTGCGAACGCCGCTTCAGCGTCCCGAACGGCTGGCTCGACCCGGCGCGCAACGTGCTGCCGGTCAATGGCACCCGCGAAGCGCTGTTCGCGTTCACCCAGACCGTAGTCAACCGTGGCGAAGACGCGCTGGTGGTCAGCCCGAATCCGTTCTATCAGATCTACGAAGGCGCGGCGTTCCTTGCCGGAGCCAAGCCGCACTACCTCCCGTGCCTGGATGAAAACGGCTTCAACCCGGATTTCGACGCTGTTTCGCCGGACATCTGGAAGCGCTGCCAGATCCTGTTCCTGTGCTCGCCGGGCAACCCGACCGGCGCCCTGATCCCGGTCGACACCCTGAAAAAACTGATCGCCCTGGCCGACGAATACGACTTCGTGATCGCCGCGGACGAATGCTACAGCGAACTGTACTTCGACGAACAAACCCCACCAGCCGGCCTGCTCAGCGCCTGCGTGGAGCTGGGCCGCAAGGACTTCAAACGCTGCGTGGTTTTCCACAGCCTGTCCAAGCGCTCCAACCTGCCAGGCTTGCGCTCGGGGTTTGTCGCCGGTGACGCCGACATTCTCAAGGGCTTCCTGCTGTACCGCACCTATCACGGCTGCGCGATGCCGGTTCAGACCCAACTGGCCAGCGTTGCCGCTTGGAATGATGAAGTGCATGTACGGGCCAATCGCGCGCTGTATCGCGAGAAATACGATGCGGTGCTGGAGATTCTCAGCCCGGTGATGGATGTACAGCGCCCGGACGGTGGTTTCTACCTGTGGCCAAGTGTGAATGGCGATGATGCGGCGTTCTGCCGGGATCTGTTTGCCGAGGAACATGTGACCGTGGTGCCGGGCTCCTACCTGTCCCGCGAAGTCGATGGCATCAACCCGGGCGCCGGGCGCGTGCGCATGGCGCTGGTAGCGCCGCTGGCTGAATGTGTAGAAGCCGCCGAACGCATTCGCGCGTTCATTACCCGACGCAAGTAAGTATTCCCGTCCCGCCCGCGCTGTGCAATGCAGTGCGGGTGACTCATAACAAAAAGTTAAAACTTTCTATTTCCATACACCCGCACTAATGAAGCGTCTTTTAACGCCTCCCTGAATCTCTCATTCGCAAACATCAACTCTACCATCCGACCAACGCTCGATATTTAACTTACCCTCGCCAAAACAACCACCACCGTTACAACAGCATACACTCACTGCATTTACCAACACCTCACCCGTCGCTAGCATTAAAAAACGCCGCACTTATTTTCCAGACCAAGAAAAACAGGAAGTCGGCGCAGCCATTAAAACTTCTTAAGCAGAGTAACAAACTATGCAAATCATCCAGACATGCACAGGAATCTTGAGTGTTTACGCACAGCATTCCCGAGACACCGCGATCACCGAGAACCCCGACAACGAAACGAGCACATCTCATCCAGAGAGCAAAAGTCACAACCGATTCTGGGCACAAAACCGAACACTGGATATCTCTATAACCAGCAACTTCCCTAGTTTCAAAGAACTTATTAAAGAATCAATTTTGACCTGGGCCCCGCACATCAATCTGACCCTGCGCTTTGTCGAGGGAAATGAAGGCGTCATTCGAATCACTGACACTCCCGACGCGCTCGAACGCAACGGACATTGGTCCGCCCTAGGCACCGATGCGCTTCTGATTCCCTCTCACGTGCCGACGATGCAAATTCACCGTCGACTACGTGAGAGCGCTCCTGGGCCGACGATCCTGCATATGTTCGGACACGCGCTTGGTCTGGAGCACGCGCATCAGCACCCGGACGCGAATATTGACTGGCATCTCCCCAACCTTTACAAAGGCTATGGCGAAATCGGCTATTCGCAAGATCAGGTCTTGGAATACATTCTTCCCAAGCAGAGAAGTGCCTACACGCAACTCGTCCCTTACGACAAATCTTCGATCATGCACTTCCCATTCCCAAGCGAAGTCATTTTTAACGATATCGAATATGGCTACTACACCGAACTGTCCGACGGCGACATCAAAGCAATCAGTGCGATCTATCCAGTCGCCTCTTGACTCATTGATCTACTGCAACATTTATATTTAACCATCCATTTTTCTGCTCAACCATTGATTCGAGCATGGAAAACATCCCCATAAGAGCCCCCATGACACTTATTAATATTTGCGCTGGCGTTCCCAGCGTTGACCCACAACTTTCGTATCAAACCGCAGCCAGTGAAGACCGTGCAAACACAGGAAGCACTGGCGGACGCTCCAAAAGAAGCATTGGCAATCACTCTAAATTCTGGGCCCAACGTCGAACTATCGATGTCGCCTTTCTAAGTTCCAACCTGGAGTTCATAGAGTTTGCCAAAGAAGAGATCAGCGATTGGACACCCCACATCAACCTCAACATCAGGTTCGTCGAGGGCACCAAAGGCGATATCAGGATCTCCGACAGTACCGAACTGACAGGACACTGGTCATGCATTGGTACCGACGCGCTGACAGTGCCAGCAGACGAACCGACCCTGCACATTGATCTCACGACCATGGAAATGCCGTGGCATGTGGCCATGTTGCATGAATTCGGTCATGCCCTTGGCCTGGAACACGAGCATCAACACCCTGAGGCAAACATCGATTGGAACACGCCTAAGGTGTATGAGGCCTTTGAAAATGCCGGGCACTCAAAAGACACTATCTATCGCAACATCTTTAGAACACTGGAGCTTACGGACAAGCAGATCAGCCCCTACGACAAGCAATCCATCATGCATTACCACTTCCCTGCCGAGCTGATATGGGATGGAACCGACTACCCTATGAACAAGAAACTGTCTGAAAAAGACATCAGTTTCATCAGCTCTATCTACCCGCGAAACACTGACCCGATACCGAGCTGAGCCAGCTGGTTCGACCTCGCCTACATCAAGCTCACCACTACTTCTCGCAGTACGTCATCACCCATCGGGTGATGACGACTGAGGCCGTACCAGGCCAGGCGTTGCGTCCGCAGCGCTTTCAAGCGCACACAATCGACAGCATTGAAGTGCCATATTAGCCGCCTAGACTCCAGGCTGACCGTCGCCCCAATGTCGCATGGAACAACGGACGGCCAGGACAAAAAGACAAACCCGACCACAGCCGACGCGAAACCGTCCGGTCATGGCATAATCCGTCACTTTCAGCACCTGCAAAGGGGGCAATTCCTTGACCGCTTCAAGCAAAACGTTGCACCTTTTCGGCATCAAAGCCTGCGACACCATGAAAAAGGCGCGCACCTGGCTCGATGAACACGCTGTCAGCTATGACTTTCATGATTACAAAACGGTCGGAATCGACCGTGAACACCTGAGCCAATGGTGCGACGAGCACGGCTGGCAAGTGGTGTTGAACCGTGCAGGCACGACCTTTCGCAAGCTCGACGACGAACGCAAAGCCGATCTCGACCAGCGCAAAGCCATCGAACTGATGCTCGCACAACCTTCGATGATCAAGCGCCCGGTGCTCGATCTCGGTGACCGAACCCTGATTGGCTTCAAGCCAGATATCTACGCGGCAGCGCTCAAGTAAGGCAGCCCGTTCCATTTTGTTAGAGGTATCAACATGTCCACTACCCTGTTCAGCCTGGCCTTTGGTGTCGGCACTCAAAACCGTCAAGGCGCATGGCTGGAAGTGTTTTACGCGCAGCCACTGCTCAACCCGTCGGCCGAACTGGTCGCCGCCATTGCGCCGGTTCTGGGCTACACCGAAGGCAATCAGGCCATCGCCTTCAGCACCGCTCAGGCGTCCCAACTGGCCGAAGCGCTGAAAAGCGTCGACGCTGCACAAGCGGCACTGCTGACCCGTCTGGCCGAGAGCCACAAGCCGCTGGTCGCCACGCTGCTGGCCGAAGATGCACAGCTGAGCTCCACGCCTGAGGCTTACCTCAAGCTGCACCTGCTGTCCCATCGCCTGGTCAAGCCGCACGGCCTGAACCTCGCCGGGATCTTCCCGTTGCTGCCGAACGTGGCCTGGACCAGCCAGGGCGCGATCGATCTGGCCGAACTGGCCGAGCATCAACTGGAAGCCCGTCTGCGCGGCGAGCTGCTGGAAGTGTTCTCGGTGGACAAGTTCCCGAAAATGACCGACTACGTGGTACCGGCCGGCGTGCGTATCGCTGACGCGGCGCGTATTCGCCTGGGCGCTTACGTGGGCGAAGGCACCACCGTGATGCACGAAGGTTTCGTCAACTTCAACGCCGGCACCGAAGGCCCGGGCATGATCGAAGGCCGAGTGTCGGCGGGCGTTTTCGTTGGCAAGGGTTCGGACCTGGGCGGCGGCTGCTCGACCATGGGCACCCTGTCGGGTGGCGGCAACATCGTGATCAAGGTCGGCGAAGGCTGCCTGATCGGCGCCAACGCCGGTATCGGCATCCCGTTGGGCGATCGCAACACCGTTGAGTCGGGCCTGTACGTGACCGCTGGTACTAAAGTGGCGCTGCTGGACGAAAACAACAAACTGGTCAAAGTCGTGAAGGCGCGTGAACTGGCCGGCCAACCTGACCTGCTGTTCCGTCGCAATTCGGAGACCGGTGCCGTGGAATGCAAAACCCACAAATCGGCCATCGAACTGAACGAAGCGCTGCACGCTCACAACTAAGCAGAGCGTCAAACGATTACCTGAACTTGTAGGAGCGAGGCTTGCCCGCGAAGCTTTTGACGCCAGTAATGACGCCTTCGCGAGCAAGCTTCGCTCCTACACAGGTCCGGCGTAGACCCGACCATCAGGTCAGGCGTACACCCCGCCCATGTTCACCAGGGCCCGATAGCATGATGATTCCCTCTCCCTGGCGCGCCGATTTCCCGGCCATCGCCGCCCTGCAACGGCAAGACCAGACTTATCTGGACAACGCCGCCACCACGCAAAAACCTCAAGCCCTGCTGGATGCCCTGGCGCATTACTACGCCAACGGCGCGGCCAACGTGCATCGGGCGCAACACTTGCCCGGCGCCCATGCCACCCAGGCGTTCGAAGACAGTCGCAGCAAAGTCGCGCAATGGCTCAATGCCGGCGATTGCGGGCAGATCATCTTTACCCACGGCGCGACGTCCGCGCTGAACCTCCTGGCCTATGGCCTGGAACACGTATTCAATCCGGGCGATGAAATTGTCATCAGCGCTCTGGAGCATCACGCCAACCTGTTGCCGTGGCAGCAACTGGCCCAGCGTCGCGACTTGAAACTGGTGATCCTGCCACTGGATGCCGACGGCTTGATTGACCTTGAAGCTGCCTCTCGCCTGATCGGCCCGCGTACCCGTTTGCTGGCGGTCAGTCAGCTGTCCAACGTGCTCGGCGCCTGGCAGCCGTTGCCCGCGTTACTGGCGATGGCCAAAGCGCACCATGCGCTGACCGTGGTCGACGGCGCTCAAGGCGTGGTCCATGGTCGGCATGACGTGCAAGCATTGGGCTGCGACTTCTATGTGTTTTCCAGCCACAAGCTCTACGGCCCGGATGGCCTGGGTGCGCTGTTCGGTCGTCATGAAGCGCTCGAACAACTGCGCCCGTGGCAGTTCGGCGGCGAAATGGTGCTGGATGCCAACTACCACGACGCCCGCTTTCGTCCTGCACCGCTGGGGTTCGAGGCCGGTACGCCGCCGATTTCCAGCGTGATTGGCCTGGGGGCGACCCTGGATTATCTGGCCGGGCTGGATCAGGACGCCGTGTCCGCCCACGAAGCGGCGCTGCATGACTATCTGCTCAAAGGCCTTGAAGCGCGCAACGGCATCCGGTTGCTGGGCAAGCCGCAACTGGCACTGGCCAGTTTTGTCGTCGAGGGTGTGCATAACGCTGATCTGGCGCATTTGCTGACCGAACAGGGAATCGCCGTACGCGCCGGTCATCATTGCGCCATGCCGTTGCTCAAAAGCTTTGAACTGGCCGGGGCTATTCGGGTGTCGTTGGCGTTGTACAACGACTCCGAAGACCTTGAACGTTTTTTTGAAGCGCTGGATCAGGCCCTGGAGTTGTTGCGATGACCTTGCCCGCCGATGCCGTCACCGCGCTGGATACTTTTCAGCAGGCTGCAAGCTGGGAACAGCGGGCGCGGCTGCTGATGCAATGGGGTGACCGTCTGCCGCCGTTGAGTGATGTGGATAAGGTCGAGGCCAACCGCGTGCATGGCTGTGAGAGCCAGGTGTGGCTGGTCGGTGCGTTGCAGGACGGGCATTGGCAATTCAGCGCCAGCAGCGATGCACGCTTGATTCGTGGGTTGGTGGCGCTGCTGCTGGCACGGGTCAACGGGTTGTCCGCAGTTGAGTTGCAGCAGGTGGATTTGGCGGATTGGTTTAATCAGCTGGGGCTGGGTCGCCAGTTGTCCCAATCCCGCAGTAATGGCTTGAATGCCGTGTTACAGCGGATGCGTGAACTGGCCGCCTGACCGATCGTTCCCACGCTCTGCGTGGGAATGCCTCAAGGGACGCTCCGCGTTCCAGCTCTAGAAAGGGACGCGGAGCGTCCCGGGCTGC
>NZ_AKJB01000156.1:0-1956 GCF_000282555.1 Pseudomonas sp. GM102
ATCGAGTAGGAGGCGGCTTCACAGCCGCCGTCCTCTCACACCACCGTACGTACGGTTCCGTATACGGCGGTTCAGGTTATGCGATTAAGCCGGTTTATCGTATCCAGTATTGAGACTAGTCCGAGTCGATCCCATAGCTTCTTCGGTAGCGCCTGATTCATATGTGACGCTCCCGAGTTCCACCATGGGCCTCGGCCATTGACCGCCGAGTTCCACCATGGGCCTCGGCCATTGACCGCCGATTTCCACGCCCGCACCTCGTTGATTCCCAAACGTATCAGGTTGCGCGCCCTCGTAGAGGGCCGCTTCCATTGACGCCAGACAACGCAGCGAAGTTTGTGACGCACCCAGCCATCAAGCTCCTCAAGTGGCCGCTTGCTCTGACTCAGCTTGAAGTAGCCAGCCCAACCACGCAGCACGGGAGTCATTTGCTCAACGATATATCTCATTGAGCGGGCCCGTACCCGACGCAAGAGTTCCCTGAGTCGGTCGCGCAGGCGGTACAGGCTTATGCTCGCCACCCTCAGCTTCGGCTGTTTATGCCAGCTCATCCCATAACCCAGGTAGTCGCAGGCCCAAGACCGTGCCACTCGGCTCTTTTCCCGATTCAGCGTCAGTTTCAGACGTTGAGCCAGGAAGCGATCGACGCTGGCCATGACCCGTTCGCCTGCACGATGACTGCGCACATAAATGTTCGCATCGTCGGCATAACGCACGAAGCGATGGCCCCGTCGTTCCAGCTCGCGGTCGAGTTCGTTAAGCAGGATGTTCGACAGCAACGGCGAGAGCGGGCCGCCTTGCGGCGTCCCTTCCTGCCGTCGGCTGACGAGTCCACCTGACATCGTTCCCGCTTCAAGATAACGACGGATCAGCGTAAGAACGCGTTTATCTTCGATCTGACGCGCAACATACGCCATCAGGACATCGTGATTTACCCGATCAAAGAACTTCTCGAGATCAAGTTCCACGCACCAACGGTGTCCCGCCGCCACGTGGTCACGGGCTGTTTCGATGGCTTGATGGGCGCTTCTGCCCGGACGAAAGCCGTAGCTGTAGTCCGAAAACAAGGGATCGAAGATCGGCGTGAGCTGTTGCAGCAAAGCCTGCTGGATCAGGCGATCCACGACGCTGGGAATACCCAACTGCCGTATTCCGCCTTTGGACTTGGGGATGTCGACGGCGCGTACACCTTGCGGGTGATATTCGCCAGCCAGCAACCGAGTCTTGAGGATTGGCCAATACTGTTTCACGTAGCCTGCCAGTTGGTTGACCGTCATACCATCGGCACCCGGTGCACCCTTGTTGCTGACTACGCGTTGAAACGCACGCTTGAGGTTGGCGGGTGCAAGCACCCGCTCCATCAGCGTGTCCGGCTCCGCGTTCGTCCACGTCACAGACGCCGTCGATACCTGTGCGCTGTCAGCCGTCATCCTCGGATTCTGTCCGGGACTTGGGGTAACAGTCTTCTCTGGGAGAAATTTCTGCATTTCGGTATTCAACGAGACTCTGACGCCTACTGGCGGCATAACCTGTTCGGCCCTTGGTGACGGAGTGACTCGTCACTTACTACGGCCTCGGCTGACTTCTGCACGTTCATCCCGTCGCCTCACGACGCTCGGTAGCACAGCGGCAAACGTGCAGATCTCCCAGGGTAATTCGCGCGACCTTCCTGCTTATGCCTGTCGGATTTACGTCGTAGCGCTCCGTGCAAGTATTGGGCTTTGACGATTTTGGCCGTCTTACCCCGCTACGCCGCCTCTATCCGCTTCCTGTTCGTCAGGCCAGCATTTTGCCTCGGGCTTCCTTCAGATTCGCAGTCACCCGCGACACCCTTGCCTCTGGCTAACACTTCCCCTTGCCGGGTGTGTAGAGGACTTTCACCTCCAAGTCACCAGCGAGGCCACCACAGCCAAGCTGGTTGCGCTTGCGCGCAACGCGCCATGCCTGGCGCACCCA
>NZ_AKJB01000157.1:0-1261 GCF_000282555.1 Pseudomonas sp. GM102
GGCTACTTCGGCTGCCGCACCGCCGATGGCCGCTTCGACCCGGAACGCTTCGCCGCCCAGGCGCGGACTCCGCAAGTGCGAATGATCGAAATCAAAATGAGCCAGGGCGCCAAACCTGGCCACGGCGGGATCCTGCCCAAGCACAAAGTCACCAAGGAAATCGCCGAAACCCGCGGCATCCTGATGGGCGAAGACTGCATCTCGCCGTCACGCCACAGCGCTTTTTCCACGCCAGTCGAGCTGATGCACTTCATTGCGCAATTGCGTGAACTGTCCGGCGGCAAACCGGTGGGCTTCAAGTTTTGCCTGGGTCACCCGTGGGAATTCATGGGCATCGCCAAGGCCATGCTGGAAACCGGCATCCTCCCGGACTTCATCGTGGTCGACGGCAAGGAAGGTGGCACCGGCGCCGCGCCTGTGGAGTTCACCGACCACATCGGCGTGCCAATGCGCGAAGGTCTGCTGTTCGTGCACAACACGTTGGTGGGCCTGAACCTGCGGGACAAAATCAAACTCGGTGCCAGCGGCAAAATCGTCAGCGCGTTCGACATCGCCAGCGTCCTGGCCATCGGCGCCGACTGGGCCAACTCGGCGCGCGGCTTCATGTTCGCCATCGGCTGCATCCAGTCGCAAAGCTGCCACACCAACAAATGCCCGACCGGCGTCGCCACCCAGGACACCCTGCGCCAACGCGCCCTCGTGGTTCCGGACAAGGCTCAACGCGTGTTCAACTTCCACCGCAATACGCTCAAAGCCCTGGCCGAAATGCTTGCCGCAGCGGGCCTTGATCATCCTTCACAGCTGTCGGCCAAGCATCTGGTGCGACGCATGTCGGCGACCGAGATCAAACTGTTCTCGCAGTTGCATGTGTTCCTGAAACCGGGGGAGTTGCTGACCGGTGAAGTGAATGGCGAGTTTTACTCGCGGATGTGGCAGATGGCGCGGGCGGATAGTTTTGAGCCTAATGAAGCGGCTGCCGCGTAACCACAGTTTGAACGCCAATCTCATCGGCATGGGTGTCTATACATCTTTGACCTACAGATCTTGATCTACAGAGATTCACTGCCGGGGCTTGGTGTTTTTTTGGAGTACATATCCGTTTCTGCGGTCACGGCCGCCTATGGTTTCGCTCTTACAGCGAGTCACTTTCGAAAAGCCTGCGCGGCCCGGCGGAAAGTAACCAAAGCGCTTTTGCCCCACCATTCGGTGCCTCGCCTAGGCTCGGCATGCCATAACGAAGGCATTGCTCCGGGGGCCCGCC
>NZ_AKJB01000158.1:0-517 GCF_000282555.1 Pseudomonas sp. GM102
ACTTCAAATACGAGGAGGACAGCGACAGTTATCAATGCCCTGCCGGCCAGTGGCTAACGCTCAAGCAGATGAACAAAGGCGACCGGATTTATCAGGCGGCTATCGCCGATTGCAGCGTTTGTCCGTTAAAAAGCCGCTGCACCAAAGCGAGCCGCCGCTACCTCACGCGCCATGCTCAAGAGGCCGCCTTTGAGCGAATGGAGCAACGAATGCGGGCCCATCCCGAGATGATGACCCGTCGGCGATCCATCGTCGAACACCCCTTCGGCAATCTCAAGCAATGGCTGTTTGGCAATGGTCGGTTCTTGCTGCGACAGCTGAAAGGCGCCAGAGCTGAAATGGCACTGGCGGTGCAGGCCTACAATTTGAAAAGAGCGATCAAGGTGCTGGGAGCACAAAAGTTGATAGCGCTGATGGGCTGAGAGGCCCTTTATTTTCCGATTTCAGAAAAACAAATGCCCCGACAAGTCGGGGCATTTGTTTTTGATCTTGGCAGACTGCGTTTTCACACGGTCTG
>NZ_AKJB01000159.1:0-586 GCF_000282555.1 Pseudomonas sp. GM102
CCGGCTCGAGCCGCGACTGGGCGGCCAAGGGCACCAATCTGCTGGGCGTGAAAGCAGTCATCGCGGAAAGCTTCGAGCGGATTCACCGTTCCAACCTGGTGGGCATGGGCGTATTGCCGTTGCAGTTCAAACTGGATCAGAACCGCAAGAGCCTGAACCTCACCGGCAAGGAAACCGTGGACATCCTTGGTCTGACCGGCGTCGAACTGACTCCGCGGATGAACCTGACCCTGGTTGTCTCCCGTGAAGACGGCAGCAAGGAAAAGATTGAGGTGTTGTGCCGGATCGATACGCTCAACGAGGTGGAATACTTCAAGGCCGGCGGGATTTTGCATTATGTGTTGCGGCAATTGATTGCCTCGTAACAGCCTGCTGACAACGACACCGCCTTCGGGCGGTGTTTTTGTTTACGCGGTGTACGTCTCTATAATCGCGCGCCCATTTGTTTTGTGTCGATCACAGGACAAATGTGGGAGCCCTGTGGCGAGGGGGCTTGCCCCCGTTGGGCTGCGAAGCAGTCCCAAAATCTCTGATGTACCAAAAATCTTGTGAGTGCTACGCACTCAAACGGGGGCAAGCCCCCTCG